>NZ_JARWKZ010000025.1:0-90343 GCF_050577975.1 Rhizobium sp. BR 315
CCCTCCCACCCCGGCACAGGTGGCGATGCGCAATTGGCTTGATGATATCGCAGCATATCATCGCATCTATTCGCGGCAGCCGCGACACATGGTCGAGCTGCAGGCCAGCGAGCAGGATGAGATCAGCAAGTGGCTGTCGAACACCGTCGGCGTGAAATTCAATTTTCCGGACCTCGCTGCCGACGGCCTCGTCTTCCAGGGCGCCCGCCTGTTCATCGCCGGTGGCAAGCCTGTGGGCCAGCTGGTCTACAAAAATCTCGATGGCGAGGTCATTGCCATCTGCTTCACCAAGACCGACGGCGTTGCGAACAGCAACAATTTCGACGAAACCATTCGCGACGATGTCAGCATCGTCTCCTGGTATCGCGATGGCGCGACCTATGCCGTCGTCGGCCCATCCTCGGATGCGATGCTCGACCAGATCGCCAATAGGGTATCCGCCGAGATCTGATAGAACCTCCTCTCGCTTTGCAGCTTGCGGCTATCAGCCAGCCGATGGATAATGCTGCGCGATAATCGCACTGGATAGACATACTCGCTGGAGTTTCAACATGTCGGACGTTTTTCTGACCATTCCGGAAATCGACAGGCGCATAGCGGTGATCAGGGAAAATCTTCGCGAACTGATCGAACAGGCCACCGCCTTTTCCGGCGCGGCCGACGAAGAGCGGACGTCGGAGCGCATCTCGGAACAAGAGGAAGAGCTTGAGCGTCTGACGAAGCAGCGCGATGAGCTTGTCAATCAGAAGCCATGAACGCAGGGAGGACGGTGTCTCCGTCCTTCGGCGACGGCCAGCTTCAGCGCTGGTCGGCGTTCTTCTCTACGTGAACTAAAATGCAATGGCCGACGATTTTCTGATCCGATTCGTGACACAGCAAGACCATGAGCAGTGGCTTATCCTATGGGAAGGCTACAACAGGTTTTACGGGCGCTTCGAGGCAACGGCCCTTCAGGCCAACATCACGCAGATGACGTGGCAGCGCTTCTTCGACGCCTATGAACCCATGCATGCGCTCGTTGCTGAAAGAAATGGCCAGCTGCTCGGCCTGTCGCATTATCTCTTCCACCGCAGCACCATAGCCATCGAGCCAAGCTGCTATTTGCAGGATCTGTTCACCGACGAGGCAGCGCGGGGAACGGGCATCGGATCGGCATTGATCGAAGCCGTTTATGAACAGGCCCAGCAGGCGGGCTCGCATCGCGTCTACTGGCAGACGCATGAAACGAACACCAAGGCGATGCGCGTTTACGACAAGATCGCGGAACGCTCCGGATTTGTCGTCTATCGCAAGTCATTGTGAAACGGCTGACCCGCCTACCAAACTGCTCGCCATAAGCAGAACGAAAAATCCCCTCGACGATATCGAGAGGATCGATCTTCACTGAACTTAGTGGATTGGATTTCAGCCCTTTGCTGCCTTGATATCGAGCACGCGGTTTGCGGCCGAAACGATCGCCTCAAGGGAAGCGGCGACAATGTTCGTATTGATGCCGGCACCGAAGAGCTTGCCGTCCGGATAGGAAACCTCGACGTAGGAAATCGCCGCCGCGTTGGAGCCATGCTGCAGCGAATGCTCGGAATAGTCCTCGACGGACATCGAAACGCCGAGATAGATCGAAAGTGCGTTGATAAAGCCGTCGATCGGGCCATTGCCACGGCCTTCGATGCGCTTCACTTCGCCATTGTCGGAAATCTCGGCGGCAACGATACGCTGCCCCTTATGTTCGGGATCGGCGAAGGTGTGATGATCGCTAAAGCGAATCCGGCCGCCAGTCTGCGTCACATAGCGCTCGATGAAATGCTCATAGATGCGCTTGGACGGCAATTCCTTGCCTTCCTCGTCGGTGATGCGCTGGATCTCTTCGCGATACTCGACCTGGAGATTGCGCGGCAGGTTCAGCCCGTAATCCTGCTGCATGATATAGGCGATGCCGCCCTTACCTGACTGCGAGTTGATCCGGATGATCGCCTCATAGGTGCGGCCGACATCCTGCGGATCGATCGGCAGATAGGGCACTTCCCAGACCGGGTCGTTGGCAACCTTGGCGGCCTTCATGCCCTTATTGATCGCATCCTGATGCGAGCCGGAGAAAGCCGTATAAACCAGCTCGCCGACATAGGGGTGGCGCTCGCCGATCGCCATCTGGTTGGAATATTCGAAGACTTCTTTCATGCGCTCAATGTTGGAGCAGTCCAGCTCCGGATCGACGCCTTGGGTGAACATGTTCAGCGCCATGGTGACGACGTCGACATTGCCGGTGCGCTCGCCATTGCCGAACAAGGTGCCTTCGACGCGGTCAGCGCCAGCCATCAGCGCCAGTTCGGCGGCAGCGATGCCCGTGCCGCGGTCATTGTGCGGATGCAGGGAGATGATCAGGTTTTCGCGGTTGTCGAGATTGCGGCACATCCATTCGATCTGGTCGGCATAGATGTTCGGCGTCGCCATTTCCACGGTGGATGGCAGGTTGATGATCAGCTTGTTGTCCGGCGTCGGCTTCATGACGTCGATGACGGCGTTGCAGATTTCCAGAGCCACATCCAGCTCGGTGCCGGTAAAGCTTTCCGGCGAATATTCGAAGCGGTAGCCGCCGCCGGCCTTGGCCGCCATGTCGCTGATCATTTTGGCTGCATCGACTGCGATCTGCTTGATGCCTTGCACGTCCTTGGCAAACACCACGCGGCGCTGCAATTCGCTGGTGGAATTGTAGAAATGCACGATCGGCTTGTTGGCGCCTTCCAGCGCCTCAAAGGTGCGGGTGATCAATTCCGGGCGGCATTGGACGAGAACCTGCAACGACACGTCGGCAGGCACATTACCCTGCTCGATGCACCAGCGGGCGAAGTCGAAGTCGGTCTGGGAGGCCGAGGGGAAACCGATCTCGATTTCCTTGAAGCCCATATCCAGCAGCAACTGGAACATGCGCGCCTTGCGATCGTGGCCCATCGGATCGACCAGCGCCTGGTTGCCGTCACGCAAGTCGACCGAACACCAGATCGGCGCCTTGGTAATGACCTTGGACGGCCAGGTCCGGTCGGGAATGTTGATTTGCGGGTAGGCGCGGTATTTCACCGTCGCTTCGGGCATGCCTTTGGGGGAATGGCTGTTCGCGTCCATGGTCTCGTCTCTTCCTTTCCCGTCATTTCATCCCGCGTCTTAGCCGATCGGATGCGGCTTGGCGATGACAAATACGGACCCTTTGCGGGTATGCTGTCGATTTTAGGGTAAGTCGCGAGGAGCGATGGCCAGCGGGCTTTTCGGCCGCCGGGCGCTCCTCAAAGGACCCGGCAACCGCGCGTAAGGCCGAGGAGAAGAAGCGAGGTAAGGGCGCGCGTATTGTCACGCAGGGCAACGCGCCCACGTGCAATCTGTTCGGAAATCTTTGCGCCAGTCGTCTTCATGGCTGCGCTTATAGCCGCCGGATAGCAAAGAAGCAACCCCCTGCTCACTTCTTCAGCATCTGCACGCCGCGCGACAGCGCCATCATCAGGCCGCCGGCAATCAAGCCCCAGAAGGCGCCTGAGATACCTCCGAAGGAAACACCCGATGCAGTCACCAGAAAGGTGATGGCGGCCGCCTCGCGCGATTCCGGCTGCTGGAAAGCATTCAAGGCAGAATTCGACAGCGCGCCGACCAGCGCCAGACCGGCGACCGCCTCGATTAGGATCGGCGGTGCAAGCGCGACAAATGCGGTGACGGCACTCGCGAGCAAGCCCAGGACGACATAACCGATCCCGGCGATGATCGCGGCCCAGTAGCGCCGCTTGGGATCGTTATGGGCATCCTGCCCTGCACACATGGCGGCGGTGATCGCGGCGAGATTGACGGCATGGCCGCCGAAAGGAGCGGCGAGAAGCGAGAATACGCCGGTCAAGGCAAATAGCGGACCAGGCTTGGGATCGTAGTGATGCACCTTGAGTACGACGATGCCCGGTATGTTCTGCGACGCCATCGTCACGATGAACAGCGGCAGTGCGATAGAAACGATGCCGGCAAGGGTGAAGACCGGCTTCACGAATTCGGCTGTCGGCAAAAGCGAATGCTCGAGCGAGCCAAGCGCACCGTCCGGTATCTTCACACCGAAGGCCAGCACCAGGGCAAAGGCCGCAAGGGCCGCCGGCACCGCCCAAAGCCTCTTGAACGAACCGACGACGATCCAGGCAAGAATGATCGGCAGGCCGAACGCGGAATTGAAGGCAATCGCCTTCACCGGCGCGAAACAAAGACCGAGCAGAACGCCGGCGAGCATGGCATTGGCCAGCGGTGCCGGGATGGCGGCAACCGCGCGGCCGAACGGGCGAAAGAGCCCGGCTATGACGATCAATATGCCACAGACAAAGAATGCTCCGACCGCGGCGGAAAAACCGCCCTCGATCGCTCCGCCACTCGCAAGCAATGCCGCTCCGGGCGTCGACCAGGCAATGCTGATCGGCAATCTGGTGACCGTGCTGAGCACAATGGCACAAAGGCCCATCGCAACCGAAAGCGCCATCAGACCCGAAGCAGCCTGCGCGTCCGTCGCACCGACAACCTGCAGACCGTGAAAGACAACGGCGAAGGAACTGGCAAAGCCGACAAAGGCGGTCAAACACCCCATGAACAGGCTTTGAACGGAGAAATCTTTGAGCATGACGACGAAGACTCATACGAAGAGCGATTGAACCCGCATGGAGCATTACAAGCGTCAGGCGTGCAAGTGCAGTTTCGGAACGAAATGGCGGTGGTAGCAGTCAAATCGATCGCCATATGTATCGGCTCCGAAGCGGATCGCGCATAAACGTGCATATTGACTCTCTTGTTTATGCATGATAATGAGAGATCATGAGTAATTCACTTCCATTGTCTCGGCGGGATGTCATCGAAGCACGGCTCGCAGAGGGCCGGCAGATCGTCGCCGCATCGCTCGCCGTGGAGTTCAATGTTTCCGAGGACGCCGTGCGCCGCGATCTGCGGGCACTTGCCGCCGAGGGCAAATGCCGGCGCGTCTACGGCGGCGCACTCCCTCTCCTGACGCCCTCGCAACCCATGTCCGCACGGGTCGGACAGGAATCCGGGCGCAAAAGGATCCTTGCGCAAGCAGCCGTCGCAATGATCGAACCGGGCGAATTCCTCTTTCTCGACAGCGGCAGCACGAACCTTGAGATGGTGGCGCTACTGCCGAAGAACCTGGAAGCGACGATCGCGACGAATTCCATCGACATAGCCGCCGCGGTCATGAAGCGCGGCGACGTTCCGCTCGTGCTGATCGGCGGGGCGGTCAATCCCGTCGTCGGCGGCAGTGTCGACGCTTCCGCGGTCGCTGCCATCGAGGCCATGAACATTGACCGCTGCTTCCTGGGTGTCTGCGCGATTTCGGCAAGAGGCGGCATCAGCGTGTACGAACATGCAGACGCGATCTTCAAGCGAACGCTTCTTCGAAGAAGCACAGCACGCATCGCGCTGATCACATCCGAGAAATTTCACGAACGCGCGCCGCACCGGATCGGCGGCGCTGCGGATATCGACTGGCTTGTTGTCGAGGATGACCTGCCTGCTGATGACGAGAAGGCGGCCATCGAAGCCGGCTTCGCGCTCCTGCGGCTACGCGACGTCACTCCGTCCTCCTGATCTCGAAAGACGAGGAACCATCATGCAATCCACCGATCGGCCGGAAACCCGGCTGGCAACACGCCTTGCCTTTCTGGTCGCGGGTTTTGCCCTCGCCTGCTGGGCGCCGCTCGTCCCATTCGCCAAGGATCGTCTCGCGGTCGACGACGGCGTGCTCGGTATGCTGTTGCTTTGCCTGGGCCTTGGTTCCGTCGCTGCAATGCTTGCCACCGGCATGTTGAGTGCGCGCTACGGCAGCAAGCCGATCATCATCGCGGGTGGCCTAGGCCTCGCGCTCACTTTGCCGACGTTGACCGTGGCCAGCACGCCATTCACCCTGGGCATCGCGCTCGCGGCTTTCGGCGCCTGCTTAGGGTCGCTTGATGTCGCCATGAACATTCACGCCGTCGAGGTCGAGAAAGGCGCTGACCGACCGCTGATGTCCGGCTTTCATGCGCTGTTCAGCATAGGCGGCTTCATCGGCTCCCTGGTCGTCACGCTTCTCCTGTCCGTCAAGGCCGGTCCGCTTGTCGCAACATTGCTATGCTCGGTGCTGATGATCGTCGCCATGGTCGTTGCATGGCCGCGGCTGCTCCGCACCGTCCAATCGGAGGACACGCCGCTCTTCGTCATGCCCCGCGGGTTCGTGCTGCTGCTTGCGGCCCTTGCGGCCATCACCTTCCTCGTCGAAGGAGCTATCCTGGACTGGAGCGCACTGCTTCTCACCACTCAAGGGAGGGTCGATGCAAGTCACGGCGGTCTCGGCTACATGCTCTTCGCATTCGCGATGACAGCAGGCCGCCTAGCCGGCGATGCCGTCACCGCCAGGTTCGGAGACAAGGCGATCATGCTATGGGGCGGCGTGATCGCGGTGGCAGGCTTTGTCGTCCTCCTCGTCAGCCCGATTTCGATCCTTGCCATGAGCGGCTTCCTGCTGATCGGCCTCGGCGCCTCCAACATCGTCCCGGTTCTGTTCCGCAAGGGCGGCGCGCAGAAAGTCATGCCGGCTGGCCTGGCCGTCGCGGCGATCACCATGACCGGCTATGCCGGCGTCCTGGTCGGCCCCGCGGGCGTTGGCTTCGCGGCCGATCATCTGGGTTTGCCCGGCGCCTTCTGGATGCTCGCTTTATTGCTCTGCGTCGCGCCTCTCTGCGCCGGCATCGCGACCCGCAATCGAGATCAGGAAGAGGGAGAAGCCGATGCGCATCGCTCATACCGCTCTATGGACGCCTGAATCGGCACTGCAGCGGCGTTCCGGAGGCCATTTCGGTGTGACGGTCGGCGAGCCAGATCGAACCGGCAACCGGCCTCTGACATCCCCCCAAGCGCAACGATAATCTTTCGAGTTCGCCACCCCTGAAAACGTTGCACCCTCTCGAGTGGCGAAGGCTGGCGGCGGATTTTTCCGCCTCCAGCTTATTTCTTCCGATCGAAGCCGATCCGGATCGAAAACCTCAAAAACAAAAGCCCCCACCTGCCTTCCGGCAAGCGAGGGCGCTCAATGCAATCGGGAAAACCCGCTAGATCAGATATCCGCCTGGGACGTCACGATGCGCGAGACCAGGCCGTAAGCCTTGGCTTCCTCGGCGGAGAGCCAATAGTCGCGGTCCGTATCCTTGGCGATCTTTTCGATCGCCTGGCCGGTGGCTTCCGAGAAGATCCTGTTCAAGCGCTCATTCATCTTGATGATTTCGCGTGCCTGGATCTCGATGTCGGAGGCCATTCCGCGCGTGCCGCCGGACGGTTGGTGCAGCAGGAAGCGCGTGTTCGGCAGGCAGATGCGGCGCTCCTTTGGAGCGGAGACATAAATCAGCGCACCAGCGGAAGCGACCCAGCCAGTGCCGATCATCCAAACCTTCGGCTTGATGAACTTGATCATGTCGTGAATGGAATCGCCGGATTCGACATGGCCGCCGGGCGAATTAACGTAGATGCGGATATCATCGTCGCTGGCGGCGGCAAGCGCTACGAGCTGCGAGCAGACCTTCTGCGCCAGCTCCTGGGTGATACCGCCATAGATGAAGATCGAACGCGACTTGAAAAGATTCGCCTCCGCGTCCTTGCCCAAAGGCAGCTCGGTCTTCTTGTCTTCCTGTTCGTCTTCGTCGTTCATTCAACTCTCCAGCATGATGCGTCGTTCACCGCACATAGTGCGACTCAATGCGTAAAACAATGCCGGAAAAAGACAAGGCGGGAATAGCGACTGACAACATGGTGTTATGGTTGCGGATTACCGAAATGTAACTTGAATGGCTTTGAAAAGCCGAGATTGGATCCTACGTCAGGTCAGCGCGGTCAAGAATCGCGCCCCGAATTTACAGCAACAGATTGCCAAGGAGGCCATCATGTCGCCTGAAGAACGTCAACTGCTCGCGTCTCTCTTCGATCGCGTGCGCTCCGCTGCCAGCACCCAGCGCGACGCCGATGCGGAGACTTTTATCAACCAGTCGGTCCGCGACCAGCCCTATGCGCCCTATTTCCTGGCGCAGGCCGTCATCATGCAGGAACAGGGCATGAAGGCTGCGGCCGATCGCATCCAGCAGCTCGAGGCGCGTGTACACGAGCTCGAGCAGCAGAGCGCCCAAGCCAATCAGCCGCAGGGCCAGAGTGGCGGTTTCCTCGGCGGGATAGGCTCGCTCTTCGGCGGCGGCCAGCAACAGCAGCGCGCACCCGCGCCGCAAGCCGCCAGCCCGCAGCAGCAGGGTCGCCTCTATGACGACTATGCCCGCAATGCGCCGCAGCAGCAGCCCGGCCCATGGGGCGGCCAGCCGCAACCGCAGCCATCCGGCCCATGGAGCCAGCAGGCAGCGGCCCCTTCGGCGGGCGGTAGCTTCCTGCGCGGTGCGCTTGGCACGGCAGCCGGCGTCGCCGGTGGCGTGATGCTGGCGGAATCGCTCTCCAGCCTCTTCAGCCCGCATCTCGGCGGCACAGGCGGCGGTCTCTTCGGCGGCAATGCCGGCAGCGGCCTCTTCGGAGGCACGGCAGCCAACGCAGCCGAACAGCCGGTGCAGGAAACCATCATCAACAACAACTATTTCGGCAATGACGATCAGAATGATCAAAGTGCCGCCGATTACGCCCAGGATGCTGCCCAGGACGCTCAGGACGACGACAATGACGATTCGTTCGACAACAGCGACGACGACAGTTCGTTTGCCTGAGCCGGTACCAGCCCAACAAAAAAGCCGCAGCCGCCATCCTTGGATGGCGGCTTTTTCATTCAGCCTCGGCCGCGATAGGGCTGAACGCCCTGATCCGGCAGCCAGACGCCTTCCGGCGGCTTGCCGGTCTGCCAGAAAACATCGATCGGGATGCCGCCGCGCGGATACCAGTAGGCGCCGATGCGGAGCCACTTCGGCTCCAGCAGGTCCACCAGACGCTTGGCGATATAGATCGAGCAATCCTCGTGGAATGCGCCATGATTGCGGAAGGAATGCAGGAAGAGCTTCAGCGACTTCGATTCCACCAGCCATTCGTTCGGCACGTAGTCGATGACGATATGGGCGAAATCGGGCTGTCCCGTCATCGGGCAAAGCGAGGTGAATTCAGGCGCGGTAAAGCGCACGACGTAATCGGTGCCGGCATGGCCCGCCGGCACTTTTTCGAGAACGGCCTCTTCCGGATTGCTTGCGGTTTCCGTCTGGCTGCCGAGCATCGACAGGCCGGACACATCGGTCTTGGGCATCTCAGGTCTCCTTGATCACTTTGACGCGGAGACCATGGGCCTTCTCGCCCTCCGGCTCCACATGAATGGTTATTTCGGCACCCGCATGGATCGCCCTTATGGCGTCTTCAAGGCGGTCGCAGATTCGATGCGCGTCACGTACCGGCATGGCGGCAGGCACCACCATATGAAAATCGACGAAGGTCACCGCCCCTGCCCGCCGCGTCTTCAGATCGTGAACGCCAAGCGACCCCTCCGCATTCCTGGCGATCGCGTCCTTGATGGTCTCCTCCTCCTCCGGCAACACTGCCTTGTCCATCAGCCCGTCGATAGAATTGGAGATCACCTTCCAGCCCTGGTAAAGGATGTTGATGGCGACGAGAATGGCAAGCACGGGGTCGAAGATCGGGTGGCCGGTGCCGAGCGCCAGCAGCAAGCCGATCAGGACCCCGATCGAGGTATAGACGTCGGACATGATATGCTGCCCGTCCGCCGTCAAAGCCGGCGAGCGATGCGTCCGGCCGGCTCGCAGCAGAGTCAATGCCCACATGCCGTTGATGACGCCGGCGACGAAGTTGATCGCCAGACCGAGCACCGGCGCCTGCATCGGCTGCGGGTTGCCAAGGTGCCCGACCGCCTCCTGCACAATCATCAGCGCCGCAACGACGATCATCACCCCTTCGGTGACGGCGGAAAGATATTCGGCCTTGTGGTGACCGAAGGGATGGTCGTGGTCGGCCGGCTTCTGTGCGTAACGGATGACAAAAAAGGCAATGAAGGCCGCAACGACATTAACGAGCGATTCGAGCCCGTCGGACAGGAGCGCCACCGAACCTGTCAGCCACCAGGCCAGCATCTTCAGCCCCATGACGCCGAGCGAGAGCGGAATGCCCCAGAGGGCCAGCCGCCTGATCGTATCGTTTCCCTGACTGTTCATGCCCTTCTCCAGTATCCCGCGCCTGCTTATGCGAATGAATTGCAAGAAAGGCGCCGTTGAAATGCAAAACCGCCCGCGCGAATTTCGCGCAGGCGGCTCATTGACGGTTCATATGGGGCACGGCGCTAAAATTGTCAAAGGCAGCGTAGCCCTTAATGCACCGCAATTCATCCTCAAGGCTGGCGATCGTGATTGCGGCGGCGCATTGAAGCTTTCGCGTATCTGTGCTCGCTGCAACTGGAAACCAATGATACGCTCACCTTTAAGAGATCATGCCGATAGCTCACCTGGCAAACGGACTTCGAGGCGTTTGCTCGCCCGGCCGTTGACGCCGAACGGAAGATCTCCAAGAAACATGGTAGAATATGCCCATTCCTGACGACACCGCCGACACCATGACATCCACCCCAACAAACATGTCAGATCATCATATGGTCTCGGCTGGCGCTTTTTCGGAGGACGAGCGCAGGGCGGTCTATCGCGCTATCGAAACGCGGCGCGACGTACGCGACCAGTTCCGGTCTGATCCTCTGCCCGACGACCTCGTCCGGCGCTTGCTCGAGGCGGCCCATTCGGCGCCATCAGTCGGCTTCATGCAACCATGGAACTTCATCCTGATCCGTCAGCCGGAGACGCGCGAGCGCGTCTGGCAGGCATTTCACCAGGCCAATGAGGAAGCCTGCAGCATGTTCGAAGGTGATCGCCGCGCGCAATATCAGCGGCTGAAGCTGGAGGGTATCCGAAAGGCGCCGCTCAGCATCTGCATCACCTGCGATACCAAGCGCGGCGGCCCGGTCGTGCTCGGCCGCACGCATAACCCGGCAACCGATGTCTATTCGACCGTCTGCGCCGTCCAGAATCTCTGGCTTGCCGCAAGAGCCGAGGGCGTCGGTGTCGGCTGGGTCAGCATCTTCCATGAAGACGCCATCAAATCGATCCTCGGCATACCCGAGCATGTGAAGATCGTCGCCTGGCTCTGCATCGGCTATGTCGACGAGCTCTACGACATGCCGGAACTTGCCGTGAAAGGGTGGCGCGAGCGGCTGCCGCTCGACAAGCTTGTCTTCGAGGAAGGCTGGCAGGATTGCGATGATATGTAAGGGCCGCCGCTCTGCGGCAACCCTCGACGGATCAAGGTGTTACGATCTGAACGTAACAAACGAGATCACATTGCCATCCGGGTCACGCACATGAAAGTCCGTGCCGCCCCAGGCCTGCTTGGCGAGCGGTTGCGCGAACTCGACATCCCGCGCCTTGAACTCCTCGAACAATCCCTGAACATTCGAAACCTCGATAGAGGCGAGAATGAGCGACCCCTCCTTTGCCGCCGCAGCAGCAAAATAGGGCTCATAGACAAGCCGCAAGTGGATCCAGATGCCGTCGCGCGACACCGCTCCATAGAACGGCGGTGCGCCATGCAGAAATTCTGCTGCAAAGCCCAGCTTCTCCCGGAAGAAAGACGCGCTGGCGGTCACATCCCGCACAAAAAGGATCGGAATGACGCTCTTGAAAATCGGCGGTTCCGATGATGCCGCCGGCATCTTCGGCGCATCCACTGCCACGGCCTTCAACTCGGTCCAGTTCTTGTGCCCCGCTTCGACCGCAACGATCTCCTGCGCCAGGGTCAAAGGGAATTTCATCTCGAGGATCTCGCGATCCGTCAGCGCCTTGAAGCGGTCGAGCGTTCGTACTCTTCCGCCAATGGAATAATCACGATCACGGTGCCAGCGCATCAGCAGCTTGGCTTGTTTGCGATAGGTATCAAGGGTTGGCATGGGCAGACTCCTGCTGGGGATAATCAGCGGGCAGGCCTAGCCCTTTCGGCCCCAATGCCGATGTGCCCCACAGGAACGACCGAGAGGTTAGGGTACAACCTGCAGCAAGTCAAACTGCCTCACGGCAGAGCTTGGCTCGCAGCGAAACGCTCATCCTTATTGTGCAGGCGCAAGGACAATCGCAGCATCCACGGCAACGACGTCCAAAAGCCGGAGGTCAGTCCCGCCTGCCTCAGCGCGGCCGCGGTCCAAGTATTGCATCCCATCAGCGCGTTGAAATATCCCCGCGCCTCGAAGAACGCATCATTCGGTCCATAATTGCTGCCGATCAGCGGGCTTGGTCGATTATCCGTCTGCTCGAGACTGCCGAGAATGAACTGCTCGAGCCGCTCCAGCCCGTCGGCATCAATGCCGATCGCCGTGACGCCAGGCGCATTCAGGGGAATATCACCCGCTAGCTCCGCATGAATGACTGAACGATCCAGAGCGAAGCTCTTCAGAACAGGACCAGTCTTCAAATCAGCCCATGTCCGCGTCTCCGTATAGAAACTCCGGCCGCCCCAGCCGAAAACGAGATAGCGCAGGTTCGGATTGTCGAGATCGAGCCCGGCTGTCCGCAAGAATGCGAAACGGTCGATCAGATCGCCGTCGACGGGGATGGCAATATCCGTATGGATGGGATTGCTGAGCATGAGGATTTGTTGCGAGCGCTCGGCTTTTCCAACCGGCTCGTCATGCCAGAGTGGCCGCGGCACGACGATGCCAATGCCGACGACCGTCACGACGGTAAGCATGGCGAAGAAAACGCCCTTGACTATCCTTGAAATCACCGACCGAAGCCCCCGCCGACATTGAATGTCTTCCGCGGCTTGTTGGCTCTTTCAAGGCAAAAACGCCCCCATGCACTCTTTCTGAGCGCTGGGGGCGTTCAAACTGCGGAGCCGATGGCTCGCGCGCGTCAGGCAGCCTTCGTCTTCACTCGCCGCGCCAGATGCGCCACCACATTCTCGATCATCCGCATGCCGGCATCGCCGCCGAGCGTCATGATCGATTCCGGGTGGAACTGCACGGCCGCAATCGGCTCTTTCACATGCTCGATACCCATGATCGTGCCATCTTCGCTTTCGGCGGTGATGGTGAATTCAGGCGGCAGGCTCGACGGATCAGCAAAGATCGAGTGATAGCGACCGACCGTCACTTCACGGCCAAGACCGGAGAAGACCAGTCCGGGTTCCAGCACGCGAATGCGCGAGGGCTTGCCATGCATCGGGATCGCCAGATGGCGCAATTCGCCGCCATAGGCTTCGGCGATTGCCTGCAGGCCCAGGCAGACGCCGAAAATCGGCAGGTTGCGCGCCCTTGCCTTCTTGATAGTCGCCTTGCAATCGAAATCCTTCGGATTGCCAGGCCCCGGCGACAGCACGATCAAATCGGGGTCGAGCCGGTCGAAGACCTCTTCCGGCACCGGCGTGCGCACGGTCGAAACCGTCGCGCCCGTCTGGCGGAAGTAATTCGCCAGCGTATGGACGAAGCTGTCTTCATGGTCGACGAGCAGGATCTTCACGCCCTTGCCGACAGAAGCGACGTCACGTTGCTGTTTGCCGGAATTGCCGGTCTTGGCATCACGGATGGCGGAAAGCATGGCGGAGGCCTTCAGTTCGGTTTCGGCTTCTTCTTCTTCGGGGATCGAATCGTTGAGCAGCGTCGCGCCAGCCCGCACTTCGGCAATGCCGTCCTTAATGCGCACGGTGCGCAGCGTGAGACCGGTGTTCATGTCGCCATTGAAGCCGACCATGCCGATCGCGCCGCCATACCAGGCGCGCGGGCTCTTCTCGTGGTTTTCGATGAAGCGCATGGCCCAAAGCTTCGGCGCGCCCGTTACCGTAACGGCCCAGGCATGGCTCAAGAAGCCGTCGAAAGCGTCCATGTCGTCCCGCAGCCGGCCTTCGATATGGTCGACCGTGTGGATCAGGCGCGAATACATCTCGATCTGACGGCGGCCGATGACCTTGACCGAGCCCGGCTCGCACACGCGGCTCTTATCGTTGCGATCGACGTCTGAGCACATGGTCAGCTCAGACTCGTCCTTCTTGGAGTTCAGAAGCTTCAGGATCTGCTCGCTGTCGGCGATAGGATCATCGCCGCGCTTAATCGTGCCCGAGATCGGGCAGGTCTCGATGCGGCGGCCGGAAACGCGCACGAACATTTCGGGCGATGCTCCCACAAGATATTCCTGATTGCCGAGATTGATGAAGAAGGAATAGGGCGATGGATTGATCGCCTTCAGGCGTTTGGAAATATCGGACGGCTTGCTGTCGCAGCGCTCCATGAATTTCTGGCCTGGCACGACTTCGAAAAGATCGCCCTTGCGGAAGCTCTCCTTCGCCTTGACCACCAGCTCGGCATATTCACCCGGGCGATGATCGCTCTTCGGCGGAATGGCGTCGGTGTGGCGGAACGGCTCGGGCATGATCTCGCCGGACTTGCCCTCCGTCGATTGGCCGTCCTTAGCGAAGTCGTAGCGATCGATCCAGGCCTTGGCGGAATAGTTGTCCACCACCAGAATCTCGTCCGGCAGATAGAGCACCATATCGCGCTGGTCGTCCGGGCGCTTGAGCTTCAGGTTGATGGCGTCGAACTGGAACGCCAGATCGTAGCCGAAGGCGCCATAGAAACCGATGCTGGCATCGGCCTGCGAATAGAACAGCTCGGTGACAGCACGCAACACGGTGAAGACCGTCGGCATCTTCGAGCGTTCTTCCTCGGTAAAGACCCGATCCGGCGTCTTCACCGTCAGATCGAGCCGGCGCGGCGTCGAAGTGCCGATGATGACTTCGGAAACCGTCTTCAGCTTTTCCGCGACGAAGCCGAGAATGACCTCGCCCCGCTCGTTATAGGCTTCGATCCACACATCGCGCCCATTGCAGGAAAGACCGAGCGGCGGGTCGACGATGGCGGTATCCCAACGCGTATAGCGGCCAGGATATTCGTAGTTGGAGGAAAAGACCGCGCCACGGCGCTCGTCGAGCTTGTCGATATAGGACGATACGGCATCCGCATAGGGCGTCGGCCGGCGCTG
Source organism: Rhizobium sp. BR 315 (assembly GCF_050577975.1). Taxonomy (NCBI): domain Bacteria; kingdom Pseudomonadati; phylum Pseudomonadota; class Alphaproteobacteria; order Hyphomicrobiales; family Rhizobiaceae; genus Rhizobium; species Rhizobium sp. BR 315. The sequence goes on from NZ_JARWKZ010000025.1 coordinate 15,042, forward strand.
CCGGGTGACGGTAATGCCGCCCTTCGTCTCGTAGATTTCCGCACCATCATCCCGAAGGATCGTTACCATTGTTCCTCACTCCGTTGTCAGGCCCGGATGACAGGCGGCCAATATAACAAAAAAGCCGCCTCGAAATCTCGGGCGGCTCACTCGTCGTCTTTGAACACGATTGGTCGAGGCCGCCTCAGCGCGCCCACCACCAAACTGCAATGTTGTTCAAGGACATGTTCATGGCGGGAATTGTTAGCGTGAGATGAGGTGATGCGCAAGCCGCAATCTCGGCAATGGGCAGAAACGATTTTGCGTCTCTGCCCATCCTATATTCCTACTCCTGCCCCCTCGCCGCCTCGAAGAACTCCTCCGGACTGTCCACCTCGACCAGTCGCTTCCGGTCGATGAGCCAAAATCGGTTGCCGACCGAGCGCACGAAACTGCGGTCATGGGAAACAAGCAGGCAGCTTGCCTCGCCTTCCGTCAACTCGCCCTCCAACGCCTCCTGTCCGTCGATATCCAGATGGTTGGTCGGCTCGTCCAATAGATAGAAGTTAGGATTGGTGAGCCGCAGCACCAGCATGGCAAGCCGCGCCTTCTGCCCGCCGGACAGACGGCCGATCTCCTTCCCCTGCATGTCGATGGCGATTCCGACGCCGGCAAGCACGGTGCGGGCACGCTGCTCACCGAGCTCGAACAGGCGCGTGATCATCCCGAGCGGCGCGTCGTCCTGGCCGAGACTGGAGAGCGCCTGGTCGCTATAGCCGAGCACAAGCGACGGCGTCGGCTTGATCGCTCCACCGCTCGACGGATCGGCGATGGCCCTGCGGATCATCTCGACAAAGCGCGTCTTGCCGGCGCCATTCTGCCCGAGCAGCACGATGCGATCGCCCTGGCAAATCCATTGCTGCCCTGTCTTGAACAGCAGCGCGCCGTCAGGCGTCGTTACCGCGGCATCCTCCAGCGTCAGAAGTACCTTGGCCTGGGTGCCGCGATTGGTGAGCTTGATCGAGCCGGAAGAGCGTTCGCGGTAGCCCGGCCTCGCGCCGTCCTCCAGCTTCTCGGCCCGCGCCTTCAGCTGCTTCGTCTTGACGGTCAGCAGATCGCTGCCGGAATTGACACCGAGATTATAGAGCTTGGCCGCCTGCTTGCGCAGCTGCTGCGCCGTCTTCATCTCCTTCTGATAACGGCGCTCATCGGAAGCATCGACCTCATCCAGCGCCGCCCGCGCCCGGCTATAGGGCAGCGCATAGCTCTGCGGCTGCTCCTGACGCAGGAAAAGCGTCCGGTTGCAAACGGCATCGAGGAAGGAGCGGTCGTGGCTGGCGATGATCACAGGCACGTCACGCGGCAACGCATTCAGCCAATCCTCCAGCAGCGCGATCTTGGCGAGATCGAGGTGGTTGGTCGGCTCGTCCAGTAGCAGCACGTCGGGCTCCGTTACCCATACGCGGGCAAGCATGGCAAGCCGCTGCCAGCCGCCGCTGAGCTGGGCAAGGGCCCTCTCCCGCATCGCCGCCGGCACATCAAGGGAATCAAGGGTGACGTCGGCGCGCCAGCTTTCGCTCGCGACCTGCTCTTTCGGCAACGCGCGGAGAACGGCATCGTAGAAGGAAACTTCCAGCAGGTTCGCCGGCACATTCTGCTCGACGTAACCGACGCGGAGACCTCGGGCGCGGGTAATATCGCCGGTCGTCGGCTCCTGCCTGCCCGCTATGCAGTTAAGCAGCGTGGTTTTTCCGCGTCCGTTCGCGGCCACGATGCCGACGCGATCACCGGCATCGACGGTGAAGTTGAGATTGGAAAACAAAGGCGCACTCATGGTGACGCCCAGATTGCGGAGATTGATCAGAGCCATGGTCTTTTCCGGTCTTGCTCGAGCATTCTCCCGACATCGCCGGCGGCTCCTCCTGCCGCGCTGCAGATGCGGTTGGCCATATGCCGGCCAATGCTCGAAAGATGTCATGACGCGGCCGCACAAAAGCGTGAGCCCGCGTCTCCCAAAAGGGCAGACCAGAAGAAATGAGTGAGTTACAGCCTCTGATCAGCCCTGCAAACGCATCTGCAGGGCACGATTCGGACCGAACTGGCGAATATGCCAGACTATCTTTGTCATACGGTCCTCCTCTCTTTTATCTGAATAGGTTTAAAGACTGCGCGCTTCCCATAACACCGGAGACTGCGATTTGCAATTGCGCAACCCCTCCCGCATCTCTTCAAAAGAGCAAAAAAGAGGCGGTGCCGAATCACCGCCTGAGTTTGCCGCGTCGATGTAACAGCTCAGAACCGCTGGGTCAGCGTCAGCTTGAAGGTCCGGCCGGGCTCGGAATAATAAGAAGCCCGCTGCGTTTGCGAACCTGCGTAGGACGGAGAATTGAGCGAGTCGTAGTAGGTCTTGTTGAAGATGTTGTAGATACCGCCGCGGATGGTGAGACCCTTCACCTGCTCCGGCTCCCACCAGCCCGTCAGATCGAAGATGCCGTAGCCGGGTGCGCGCAGGGTATCGCCGGTCTTCTTCGGCTCGCTGGTCGCAGTGACGAAGGTCAGATCCGTTCCCCAGACTTCGGTGGCATAGCCGACCGTGAAGGCCGCCTTTGCCGGGGCGACGGAGTCGATCCATTGGCCGGTGTCGGAGTCCTTGCCGTTGACATAGGCAAGAGCGCCCTTGATGTGCATGCCGTTGTCGAACTTCTTGTGCGCGTTCATCTCGACACCGTACATGCGGACATTGGCACGGTTGAAGTATTCAGTAATGCCGAGCGGGTAGGTGCCGGTCGGATCGTTCGACCGCGACGTGTCGATGAAGTTCTTGTATTTGTTGTAGAAGACGCCGACATGGCCGCCGAAATCGTCATCGCCGAGGTTGGTGCCGATTTCGATGCCGTTGCTGGTTTCGGGCTTTAGGTTGGGATTGCCATAGTTCACGTAACCGCCGGGCACGCCGTAGTTCACGTAGAGCTCGCTGACGTTAGGTGCACGGAAGGCCATGGCCCACTGCGCGTAAAGCTCGATATTGTCTTGCGGCTGGTACGAAGCGCGCAGCTTCGGCGAAATGCGGCTGTCCGACTGGCCGGCAGGCAGGCCCTGATAGTTGGCGCTGTCACGGAAGGCGGCCGTGTTCTTCGGCGAGTAGTCATACCAGTCAAAGCGCAGGCCCGGCGTCAGCGAGAAGTCGCTGGAGCCGAACTCGATCTTGTCGTCGATAAAGGCGCCGACGCGCTTGCTGTCCACATCGGGCATGTCGGACTGGTTGGTATGCAGGAACGAGCAAGAGAAGGCCCAACGCGGGTTGGCGCAGCTATCCTTGCCGGCCGAGTACTGATGTATCTTGCCGAAAGACGTATCGAGACCGAAGGTGACCTTGTGATGCAGGCCGCCGGTGTCGAACGACTTCGACGCATTGCCGCTAAACCCGATGCTGCGGTTCTCCATTTCGTTGCGGCGCCAATAGTCGCCGATGACGGAGGTGTAGCGGTAGCCTTTGACACCGTTTTCACGCAGGAGATTCTGCCAATAGAAGACAGCATTGGCGGTATCGACAAGAGAATCGGCGCTCTCTGCTTCATACTTGTAGTCGAGCGAGATGCGATTGCGCTCTACGTTGTCGGTCTGATCGTAGTTGCCGGGCCGGAAGTTGCCGGTCGGGCTCTGCAGATGCATCGCATCGATGGTCTTGTCTTTGTTGTAATGCTCCGCCGTAATGCCGAATGTGCCGATATCGGTATATTGCCGGATCTTGAAGAGGCCGCTCTTCTGATTGTAGTCGGCCGGATCCGCCTCCGTGCGCTTGGTCGAATAGCCGCCGATATCGCCGTTGTTCTGAAGCTCGTGACCACGCGTATAGCCACCCTCGAAAAGAACGGCTGTATTGTCGATGCGCTTGGCAATCGCCGCGGACCCGCCGATGCTCCGGTCATCACCGTTATAACCGAGCTTGAAGACGCCACCCCAGGTAGAACCGGGCGCGATCAGATCCTCAGGCTCCAGCGTGCGCAGCACGAAGGCGCCGCCGAGAGCCCTCGAACCGCCGCGGCTGGAATCGGCACCACGCACGATGTCGACACTGGAAAGCGCGTTGAAATCGAAGCTGTTGATACCGCCTTTGGCATCGCGGGACGCGTCGAGCAGATAGGGAATTTCGATGCCGTCGACCGTCGTCAGCACACGATCGTCGCCAAGACCGCGAATGTTGACGCCACCCGTGGTGCGATTGAAGCCGACGCCAACCTCGGTGCTCCGACCGAGATCCTCGATACGCGTGATCTGCTTGTCGTCGATTTCCTTTGCCGTCGTCTCGCTCGCGGTCGGTGAGTCGGCAAGCGCATCCTGCGTCGCCTTGGCCTTACCCTTGACGACGATCGGCTTCAGGTTGGTCACACGATCGCTTTTGGCAGCTTCGCCCGTCGCAGCATCAGCTTGGGTTGCTGTTTGCGCAAATGACGTCGTCGCCAGCCCAAGGGCGAAAAACGCAGTGCATGCCAATAGGGTCGAGCGGTAGCGCCGGACAACCATAACCATTCCTTTCGAACTGCTTCACCGGGCTGGCTGGTTGCTGCATCGGAAGCAGACAAGGGGCTGGCTGGGTTAGTTTTGTTAACAGGACGGAAATATTCCGCCTTCTTTCTGCCGCATAGAAAACATGACTATTATTGTCAATATATTCGGCGCGAATAATCATGAATAAAATTATCATGTTTAAAGCCAAACCGAGAAAGTTGCTGAATTGCAACGAAACGACCACCTCAGGCGTTCTATCGGCATCATCATTAGAGTTGGCTGATTTACTTGATGCTGTTCAGAATCGTTTCACTAAGCTCTACGATCTTTATGCTTATGGCCGCTGCCCTTCCGCAAACCGGTCCGATACCGGAACAAAAGCCGGACAGCGGACAGGAGCAGCCGGCCGAGACCCCGCCGATCCCTATGACAAAGCCGGCAGTGTCTTCGGAGGAGCCGGCGGCCCCCGAAGATCAGTCGGCTACTGGCGAGATGCAGGGGCCGCCTCGCCCGCCGTTGACGATTGCCTCGGAACCGGACGAAGAGCACATCGCCTGCATGACGAAACTGACCGCCATGGGCGCGACCCTTAAGGAAATCCCACGCATTGACGATGGCAATGGCTGCGGTATCGACAAGCCCATCGCCCTCGCCTCGCCGCTGCCAGGCATAGAACTCAAACCCGAGGGCAAGATGCGTTGCGAAACCGCGCTGGCGCTCGCTCAATGGATGAAGACAAGCGTCATCTCTTCCGCTGCCGCACTGGAGAACGGCAAGATCGTCACGATCAATCAAGCATCGACCTATATCTGCCGTCTGCGCAACAATGCTTCTGCCGGCAAGATTTCTGAACATGCCCGCGGCAATGCCATCGATATCGCCAGCTTCACTTTCGAAAATGGCAAAACCATCGGCGTCGAACCCAGGCGCGAAGATCCGACCCTAACGGGCGCATTCCAGCGCGCGGCAAGCGCTTCGGCCTGCCTCTACTTCACGACCGTTTTAGACCCGGAGAGCGACGCCGCCCACGAAACGCATTTCCATCTGGATGTGCTCGAAAGGAATGGCGGCTTCCGATATTGTCATTAGGCGAAGGCATCTGAAAACCACAGATCCCTATAGATCGCGACCGCGGTGTCATCGGGCGCGCGATCACGCGTCAGCCAGACCGATCGGATGGACCAGGCGCCTGGAACGGTTGGAACCTTGCTGCATTGAGCTGGATCCGATGCCCCGACGCAAGGAATGAAATAGGCAGGCATCAATGCCCGAGCATCATACCCCCACTCCGTGCGGGTAATGCGAACGGCAAGGCCGATCCTGTCATTGGCATGCCACGGTATGATGATCCGGCCTCCGGGCCGCAACGCCTGCAGCCACGACACTGGCGGCGCGACGACGCCGGCATTCACATAGATCAGGTCGGCATCCGGCAACTCCAAAGAGGTTGCATCGCCGTGAATGACGGAAATGCCCTCGAATGAAGCGAGATTTTTGCGCGTCCGCTTCGCCAATGCCCTGTCGATTTCGATAGCGTAAACATGGCCGCCCGGCGCCACGAGCGTCGACAGAAGAGCGGTATAATACCCCGTTCCCGTTCCGATATGAATGACCGTCTCGCCGGGCCCCGGAGCGACCGCACCAATGAAGGCCGCATGGAGGAACGGCTCGCCGTTGTTGATCCCCTTTGCTCTATCCAGCGCAACAAGCACATTCTGATAGAGAAAGGCGGGATCGTCGCCCGGCGTTTGGAGATAGCGCCTGTTGACCACGATCTGCCACGGCCCCGGGCCCATGAACGCTTCTCGCCTGATGATGTTGAAGGCCTGCTCCAGCCTCTCATCCGAGGAGTTGCTGGCGGCGGCCATCATCTTCGCATGGAAGGCGCGTATTTCGTCCAGACTGGCGCGGCTACCTGCGGTCACGATCTGCCTCCATCGTCACATGCGATGATGTCGATACCCGCCAATGATCTTGCTAGCGATTTCTGCCACGTCAACGGCGCAGATGCTTCGATGCGCCTGGCAATGACGATTCTTCTCGCCGACGACTTCGGTGCCGGCAAGCGCCAGCACCGGACTGTGCTGGGAGTTGAATCAAATTCTGAACTTAAAACAGTCCCTCGATGTAGCCCTGATCATTGAGGAAAATCCTCTCGGCTGCCGGTGCTTTCGGCAGGCCCGGCATTGTCATGATCTCGCCGGTAATGGCGACGACGAAGCCGGCGCCTGCTGACAACCGCACCTCGCGAACGGGCACGATATGCCCTTCTGGCGCGCCGCGAACGTTCGGATCCGTCGAGAAGGAATATTGCGTCTTCGCCATGCAGACCGGCAGGTGGCCATAGCCCTGGTCTTCCCAGGACCGCAACTGATCGCGCACGGCTTTGTCCGCGGTTACCTCACCGGCATGGTAGATCTTCGAGGCGACGATCTCGATCTTCTCCAGGAGAGGAAGATTGTCCGGATAGAGCGGCTGGAATTTCGCCTGGCCGGATTCGGCAAGCTCCACCACCTTATGCGCGAGATCAACGATGCCGGCCGAGCCCTCGGCCCAGTGACGGCACAGGATCGCTTCGGCGCCAAGGCGCGCGACATAATTCTTCAGCGCCTCGATCTCCGCCTCGGTATCCGAAACGAAGTGATTGATGGCAACGACGACGGGCACGCCGAACTTGCGGACATTGGCGACATGCCGGCCGAGATTGGCGCAGCCTTTGACGAGCGCCTCGACATTCTCATTGCCGAGACCCTCCTTCTTGACACCGCCATTCATCTTCAGCGCCCGCACAGTCGCGACGATGACCGCCGCATCCGGCGAGAGGCCGGCCTTGCGGCACTTGATATCGAAGAACTTCTCGGCACCAAGATCTGCGCCGAAGCCCGCTTCCGTCACCACGTAGTCGGCCAGCTTCAATGCCGTGCGTGTGGCGATCACCGAATTGCAGCCATGGGCGATATTGGCAAAGGGGCCGCCATGTACCAGCGCCGGATTGTTCTCCAGCGTCTGCACCAAGTTAGGCTGCATCGCGTCCTTCAAGAGCACGGCCATGGCGCCATCGGCTTTCAGGTCGCGGGCGTAGACGGGCGTACGGTCGCGGCGATAGCCGACGATGATGCTGCCGAGCCGCTTCTCCAGATCCTTGAGGTCGGCTGCCAGGCAGAGGATCGCCATGACTTCGGAGGCCACGGTGATGTCGAAGCCGCCTTCGCGGGGAAAGCCATTGGCAACCCCACCAAGCGAGGAAACGATATCGCGCAGCGCACGATCATTCATGTCCATAGCTCGGCGCCAGGTTATGCGGCGAATATCGATATTCTGCTCGTTGCCCCAATAGATATGGTTGTCGATCAGCGCGGCGAGAAGATTGTGGGCGGAGGTGACCGCATGGAAATCGCCGGTGAAATGCAGGTTGATGTCTTCCATCGGCACGACCTGCGCATAGCCGCCGCCAGCCGCGCCACCTTTCACGCCGAAGCAGGGGCCGAGCGAAGCCTCGCGCACGCAGACCACCGTCTTCTTGCCGATCCGATTCAGGCCGTCACCGAGGCCGACCGTCGTGGTGGTCTTGCCCTCACCCGCCGGTGTCGGATTGATGGCCGTAACGAGAATCAGTTTGCCATCCTTCTTCTGGGCCTGCGCCGCAATGAAGCCGGCACCGATCTTTGCCTTGTCATAACCGTAAGGCGCCAGATCTTCCGCCGGAATGCCGAGCTTGGCACCAATCTCGATGATCGGCAGCTTATTCGCCGCACGCGCGATTTCGATGTCAGATGCCACGGTCGCCATTAAACTTGCCCCCAACACACGGTCATTCGCATGTCGGGATAAACCAATAAGTTTCCGGTGTGAATAGGAGCGATGCGGTGTCTTCCGCGAAATGATCCGCCTTGTCGCGAGGCACCGGCACACCTATTTTCGGGATCCAAATTCAAAGCGAGAACAAAGGAAAAGATATGAAGTCCCTGGAATTGCTGGTCGAGCGCATCATTCTCTCCAGTCGCTGGCTTCTGGTGGTCTTCTATCTCGGTCTTGCCGCCTCGCTCGCCGTCTATGCGGTTTCGTTTATCTATAAGTTCTACAAGGTCGCGATCAACGCTCTTGTCTATGACGAAGCCGATATGATCCTGGCCATTCTCGGCCTCATCGACGCCGCCCTGGTGGCGAGCCTGATCGTCATGGTGATGATTTCCGGCTACGAGAACTTCGTCAGCCGATTCGATGAAGGCGAAGACCAGGTTTCCTTCCTCGGAAAACTCGATTCAGGCAGCCTCAAGATCAAGGTCGCCTCCTCGATTGTCGCCATCTCCTCGATTCATCTGCTGCAGATCTTCCTGAACGCCACTCAGTATGACAACGCCAAGCTGATGTGGTTCACGATCATTCATCTCGCCTTCGTCGTCTCGGCGCTGCTGCTCGGATTCCTCGAAAAGATCATGGCGAAAGCAAAAGCCAAGGATAGCTGAGGCCGGAACGGTCGCTATTGACCGACCATGGCCGATCGACCGGCCGGCGATGGCGGCGGCGCAACGCAATCCGAGATCGGCTGATCGCTCCCACAATTGCGTGCCGAAACCAGTACAATAGCGTCGGCGAGTTCCGTCGTCAGCTTCAGCTTGAGGGCATCCATCTGCGAAATGAGATGGATGCCGTTGGGGTCGGTTCCGAGCATCAGATCAACAAGCGATTTATCGATACCCATCTTGCCGAAGAATCCGACCAGCCGCGCCTTCTGCGCCCTGTCGAGCTTGGTCGTATCGTACTTGCCGACGAACTTGCGCCCGATCTCCCTCTTAGAAAGGATCTTGCGCTTGCCGTCCACCACTTCATATTCGGTACGATACTGGACGCGCACCTCGCTGTAGGTCGTCGTAATCTGATGAACGCCCATGAGTGCGAATGGGCTGTAGACACGCTGGATACCGCCGGTGAAAAACAGCGGGCAGGCGGAAAAACAGACCGCGCCCGCCGAATATGGTTCTCCCTTGATCGAGCCATCCTTGGCGATCGCAGCCGAGCAGATCGGCTCGGCATAGGGGCATAGGCGCGAGCGGGTGCGGCCAACTGCAATGGAGAGCTTCTGCTTGCGGATCGCATAAGCCATCTCCGTCGCCGCCTTCACGTCGCCGCCGGGCGAATTGACGACGATCGGCAGCTTTCGATTGCCGAGCTGCTTCAAGAGCTTCCGCAGCTTCCTTGGCGAATCCGCCATGATCTGCCCTTCCGCCGAGATCCAGTCGGGGCAAGTATCATCACCACGGCATTGGCCCATATCACCATGAACAAGCAGGAAACGCATGGGCTGGCCACTGGCAACCTCCGCCGCATCGACAGCCAAGGGCGACAGGACCAGTAGCGAAACGGCCGTCAAAAGCCACAACGCCATTTGACAACACCGCGTTGCAAGCTGCGGCAAGAAGCGAAAGTTCATAAGATACACGCCTGGAAGCGATTGCTTTGGCAAGACCGATAGCAACCGCTTTGGGCCTTCGCAAGGCACGGCCCCGCACCGCTATATTATTTAAGGAAAGACAGGTCGCTAGCACGCTTCAGGCGGATTTGACTGCTGCCGTTAGTCGGGGTCTTCGGCCGGCAAAGCTTGCTCGATGAGGGCTCAATTGCAGCCACAACCCATCATACCATATAAGCAGAAAATCACTCTACCATAAGCATGTCTAGGACACGATATCAAGCCCGTGAGTCAATATCGGTGACGATCCGCTTTTCCGGATAAACCGCCTCAGGCATGGTTTGAGATCATGGACACCTTCTTGCCAAATCCCATTTTGATGGCGTCCGCCGCATATTTTGGGCGCATTTGCCGGTATCAGAGGCGAGTTTTTCACTCAAAATTGCCGTTTGAGCAAAGCACGCGCAGCCCTAAATGTTATAATATTAAGATATATGAAAATGAATTTATTTCTGGTTCTGTGGTATTTTTGCGTCTAGCATTCACCCATAGATCAGGTATTTGATAGCGATAATACGCTGTGGGCGCCTCTACTCATATGTCCTATATCATTGCTGCTGAGAGACAATTGCTGCTTTCTGCCGAGTTGGCTGCTGCTCGGACACAGACAGCGTTCGCCCTGGCGCTCGAGCAGTCGGCAACTGCCTTTGGCTTCAGTCATGTGGCCCTCATGAACGCCCCGATTCCCGATGATTCGATGATGGCGTCGCTGCTCATTGCGGGATCGGTACCGGCGCAATTTGTGCGAGAATTCGATCGTCAACAGCTGGTTCGGCGCTGCCAGACATTGCTGCGCACACGCGATTCCGTGATGCCGCGCGCGTGGCATCTGCTGGAAAAGGAAAGCGCACCCGACATCGATCTGTCGCGCGAATTCCATGCCCTGCTGATCAACTACAATTGCCCGATGAACGTGATCATTCCGATCAATTCCTCGGACGGGCAGCGTCTGCTTTTCTGGTTCATGGGCAATCGCAGCACTCTCAGCCAGAGCGAGCTCAACGAGCTCACCATGATCATGATGCAGGCGCTCGATTCCTATAATTGCCTGAAGCGCAGCGACGGCTCAGCCCCGCACACGCTTTCGGCTCGCGAACTCGAAGTGGTTCGCTGGACGGCGCAGGGCAAGACTTCGGTTGAAATCGGCCAGATCCTTTCTCTCTCCGACCACACGGTCAACGCCTACATGATGAATGCGATCAAGAAGCTCGATTGTGTCAATCGCACGCAGCTCGTCGCGAAAGCCATTCGGCTCAAACTGATCAGCTAGTCCTTCCAAACCTCGTCCCGATATCAAGCCTCCCGCACGGCAGCGCTGGCCGATTGCGGCGGCATAATCGTGCCTTACGCCGACCGGCGACGAGGTTCACGCTTAGCGACCACCCAGAACCGTGCGGATTTCAACGAGATTCGACCGCACGCGCAGGACATGGAAGCCCATCGTCGCAAGATGGCTCGGCATGAAGGAACTGTCTTCGCTGCCATTGGAGATGATGAACGGCTGGATCCGCAGCGCCGTCCGCAGCATCGCGAGGGTGTCGGTCCAGAGCACGCTAGCATTGCGCTCGGCGATGACCTGCTGAAAGTCTGCACCGGCAGCACTCAGGATGCCGTAACTGGCGTAGAGCTGGCCATAAGCGAACCAGAAGCGATCGTCCGCACGCGTGTCGAACCATCCGTAACTGTAGTTCTGAGACCGGTCGGCCAGGATATTGACCGTGCTGCCGAGATCGCCGGCGATATGGTCGACAAACTGCAGCAGATTGTCGGCGCGTCCGTCGAAAATCGTCTTGCAGCTGCTCAGATCCGCATTGAAGCTACGAAGATTGGCAATTGCCGCGCGATAGTAGCTGGGTGACGGTGTTTTCGGCCCAAAGGGATGCAGCCCGAAATACCAGCTGGACTCGTCGAACTGCAGGTTGCCGCGCGCCTTCTGCAGGTCGCTGTTGATGCCGGAAGTCCCGCGCACGCGGCCAATCGTATCGACGAGTTCTGCCGATGTGCGACGGACAACCGAGTTCACGCCCCGCTGGAAGGAAGCCTTGTTATCGAGAAAAGGCGTATCGTCCCATGACATCCCGAAGAAGCCGAGCTTGTAAAGCAGCATCGAGGAGATCCAGGCGTTCTGGTTCACGTTGAAATCGGTCAGATCGGCCGCGACATCGACCACCGCCGAAGTTTGGCAGGCCTTCGGCGCGGTAGCGGCAGCCTGCTGCCCGCTTGTTGCCGGCAATTCCTGTCCGGCGGAGAATTTGCGCTCGGAGAATTTATAGACGTCGGGATAGGCTGTATTGAAGCCGGACCAGACCTGCGTCTGCCAGATGAAATAGATGTAAAGGACCGCGAGCAGGGCCACGAAGGCGGCGACCGGCAGCTTGATCATCCAATTGCGGTGCCGATACCAACCATGCGCCGCCAGAAAAGGCCAGGCAATCCCGACGAAGACGAGCCCCAGCCATCGCCCGATGGCGGCAGTCATCCGCTTCCAGAGTGCCGTGATCGAGTCAAGCATGGACACGTCTCCTAAACCGCACCGCGCATCCCGCCATCACGCGAAGGACACATCACACCGAACCTGCGCACTGGCCGTCTCGAAAATCTCTTTCGATTTCCGTGCTATAGGGCTTCGTCGCTATTCGTTTTCAGCAAATATGTGTTCTTGAGGAAAACGACAACAGCCCGCATGGAATTTTCGGCACTATGTGCCATTCATCCCTCCGGTTGCGTGTCATCGGAAGTCTCTTCCACCTCCGCAGGCGCTGGCAGCAGATGCGGTTCCAGCCGCCTGGCGAACACGAAGTCGACATGCGCCTTGCGTGCCGCGAGATCATGCCCGGCCAGCACATTCGACTCGAAAGCCTGGATCAGACTTTCGACCGCCGCCGGTCGAGCCGCCGCTAATGACGGTGGATCGACCTCCAGCGCCAATGCCTTCAATAAAGCGATCCGCTGCTCGATATCGACCGTAAGCTTGCCCGCCATGGCGCCGACGGCGGCGATCTGCGCATTCAGGACACCCGCCAACCCCTCATAAATATCGATAAGGCGCTGGCGCATCGTTCGATCGGACTGCAGTCTCCTCTCCCGCTTGCGAATTTCATCCTGCTCGGCCAGCAAATCGCGGTAGCCCTCCCCCAGCTCCGGATGAGCATCGGGATGAAACGTGGACGGCAAACTACGACGCAGGCTCGTGATCCTGGCGATCACGGCATCGGCATCGCGCTGCACCTCCTCGATCTCGAAATCGAGTTTCCGCCGTCGCTTGATCACCCCTTCCAGATGGATTTCGCAATCGTGAAAGCATCGCGACAATGCCGGCCGGGCCTGCTTGAACAGGAGATTGAGGGTCGCAGACGCACTCAGGGCCACATCGAGATCGGTCATGATTGCTTCGGGCTTCATCGGGCCGCGGGCGAGCTTCCGGCGAAGCAGGCTTGCATCCTCGAAGCCGGCGTTTTCGTCAAACCGCCGTCGATGCTGCAGATCCGCCTCCGCCGTCACGCGATCCAGATCCTTCACCAGCGACAGGGCAAGGGATTTCCATCGATCCAGCAATTCGACGGCCTCACGCACCAGCGTTTCCTCGACCGGGAAGTTGACGGTGTCGATGCGTTCCTCGCCCCTAGCGTGGCTGGCCAGCGTCGCCACTGCGGCGCCCATACTGCCGATGGCGTCGTCGAGCGTTGCCTGCGCCTTGTCGAGCACGCCGTCAAAGGAATGAGGTATGGCCATGAAAGCATCTCTCCCCTGCCTCTCGACACGAGACTAGCTGCTTCCGCATGACATGAAAATGCCCCGCCACATTTATTGGGCAGCGGCTGGATTCCGCAAATAGGCGATCAGATTGTCGAGATCCTTATCGCTCTTGAGGCCAGGGAAGGTCATTCTGATGCCCTTCACCAAAGACTGCGGTGCCGGCAGATATTTGCGCAGCAAGGCTTCGTCCCAGATCTTGCCGTCAGCCCCAAACGCCTTCATCGCCGGCGAGTAATTGTAATCCGGCACACTGGCGACCGGGCGGCCGACAATGCCCATCAACGATGGTCCGACACGGTTCTCCCGCGCGGTCGCCGTGTGGCAGGCGGCACATTTCCTGAAAACGGCAGCACCCACCACCGGATTTCCATCCGCAAGAGCCCCGGAACCAGAAGCGAGTATAATCGCCGCCAATGTCAGACAGAACAGCTTCATCACACCTCCCGATCCCGTCACTTTTTGCCAAATCCCGGCTATCGCGCGATTGACGGCGTCGCGACCACCCGTCCGAAGCGAAAACGACCTGGGGCTTCACTCGCCCGAGATCGCCTCTTCCCAATGATGGCGGCAGAGCGAAACATATTTGTCGCTGCCGCCGATCACTATCTGCGCACCTTCGCGCACCACCTCTCCGGCGGCATCCAGCCGCACGACCATCGTCGCCTTGCGGCCGCAGTGGCAGATCGTGCGCACTTCCCGCAATTCGTCAGCGATGGTCAGCAATTCCTGCGATCCCGGAAACAGCCTTCCGTGAAAATCCGTGCGCAATCCGTAGGCCATGACAGGCAGCCCAAGGCGATCGACGATATGTGCGAGCTGCCACACCTGCTCGCGCGTCAGGAATTGCGCCTCATCGATGAAGACGCAAGCCAGCGGATCACTTGCATGCATTTCATCGATCAGTGCATAGAGATCGTCACCAATCTCGAACGGTATGGCATCCATCGTCAGGCCGATACGCGAGGCTATCGTGCCGCGGCCGGCGCGATCATCGAGGGCCGCAATCAAGGCGGCTGTGCGCATGCCGCGCTCCTGATAATTATAGGCGGCCTGCAGCAACATGGTCGACTTGCCGGCATTCATCGTCGAATAATGGAAGTACAGCTTGGCCATGACATTCTCCTTGAATGCTTCATGGGTTCTGCGCGACGATAAGAAAAGACATCCTTCAAGAAAACCACAGGATTCAGGAGCGCGTATGGATGGCGTCAAAGGCCCCGGCAACGCTCGCGCAGAAAAATACGGGCGTCGCAATCAGCCCCCTCAAACCGGCGCAAATACACTGTGGTCGCTTGAAAATGTCAGTTATTGATGGTTGCTTGGGAACGTTACACTGGGAGTCACGCAATGATAAAAATGACCCTTACCGCAGTCGCTTTCGCTTCAGCTCTTTCGGCCCTGACACTGGGTGCTACCGCTGCTTCGGCAGCCGAGGCAGCGAGCTGTAGCACCGTACATTTTGCCGATGTGGGCTGGACCGATATCACCTCCACCACCGCGACGGCCTCCACTCTTCTGAAGGCCCTCGGCTACGACACCGACGTCAAGGTGCTTGCCGTGCCGGTGACCTATCAGTCTCTTAAGAATAAGGACATCGACGTATTCCTCGGCAACTGGATGCCTTCCATGGCCGAGAACATCAAGCCATTCGCAGAAGACAAATCGGTCGAAACCGTCCGTGCCAATCTCGAAGGCGCCAAGTACACGCTGGCGACCAACCAAAAGGGTGCCGCGCTCGGCATCAAGGACTTCAAGGACATCGCCGCCCACAAGGACGATCTCGACGGCAAGATCTACGGCATCGAGCCGGGCAATGACGGCAACCGCCTGATCATCGACATGGTCGACAAGAACACCTTCAGCTTGAAGGGCTTCGAAGTGGTCGAATCCTCCGAGCAAGGCATGCTGGCGCAGGTCTCCCGCGCCGACAAGGAAGGCAAGCCGATCATCTTCCTCGGCTGGGCGCCGCACCCGATGAACACCACCTACAAGATGACCTATCTGTCCGGCGGCGACGACGTCTTCGGACCGAATTTCGGCGGCGCGACCGTCTACACCAACGTCCGGGCCGGCTACCTGCAGCAGTGCCCGAATGTCGGCGCCCTCGTCAAAAATCTCGTCTTCTCGCTGCCGATGGAAAACGAAATCATGGGCAAGATCCTGAACGACGGTAAGGATCCGGAAGTGGCCGCAAAGGAATGGCTGAAAGCCAATCCGGCAGCTGTTACTCCCTGGCTTGCCGGCGTCACCACCAAGGATGGCGGCGATGGCCTGGCGGCGGTCAAGTCCAAGCTTGGCTTGTAATAACGTCGGTTGATTGAGGGGCGGCCAAACCGCCCCTTTCTCTTCCGTGGACGGACTGCTTCCTTCGCGTCCCGCCTTACCTAGGACAACGGTCCGTATGGCGTGACAGACCGTTATTCTTCGGCGGCGCTTTCCGGAACATGCGATACCATCGGAATAGCCGCCCCCAATCGTGGGCAAAGACGTGAACTGGTTAACCGATTACCGCCTCCCTATCGGGCCATGGGCCAAAGCCGCTGTAGATTGGCTGACGACGAATTTCATTTGGTTCTTCGACGGCCTTTCCTTCGTAGTCGCGCACGGAATCAATGGGCTGTTGTTCCTCTTGCAGGCGCCGCATCCGCTGATCGTCGTCGCCGTTTTCGCCGCCATCGCTTATTGGATGCGCCGAAGCGTTACAGTCACCGCCCTCACCCTCGTCGGCTTCCTCGTCACCATCAATCAGGGTTATTGGAAAGAGACGACTGAAACGCTTGCGCTGGTTCTGGCCTCGACTTTCGTTTGTATGCTCGTCGGCGTCCCTCTCGGCATCGCAGCTGCGCGACGTCCCTGGCTTTACGCTATCATGCGGCCGATCCTCGACCTGATGCAGACCATCCCAACCTTTGTCTATCTTGTGCCAGCTATGATCCTGCTTGGTCTTGGAATGGTGCCTGGCCTCGTTGCGACAGTCGTCTTCGCCATCCCAGCCGCAATCCGCATGACCCGCCTTGGCATCATCTCGACGCCGCCTTCCCTCGTTGAGGCGGCAGAAGCTTTCGGTGCTACGCAGCGGCAGGTATTGCGTAAGATCGAACTGCCCTTCGCTGCGCCGCAGATTATGGCTGGCCTGACACAAACCATCATGCTGTCGCTCTCGATGGTGTCCATTGCGGCTCTTGTCGGCGCTCCAGGTCTGGGCGTGCCAGTTCTGCGCGGACTGCAAGGCGTTAATGTCGGCAAAAGCTTTGATTCCGGCTCCTGCATCGTCATTCTGGCGATCATTCTCGACCGCATGTTCCGTGCCCCTGGCGAAGGAGATCGCTCATGACCGTCGCCGTCGGCTTCAACAATGTCAGCATCATTTTCGGCGATCGTCCCGATGCCGCACTGAAACTCGTCGACGGCGGCAAGTCGCGTGACGAAATCGGCAAGTCCACAGGCATGGTGCTCGGCGTCGCCAACGCCTCGCTGGAGATCGAGGAAGGCGAAATCCTCGTCCTCATGGGCCTCTCCGGCTCGGGTAAATCGACGCTGCTGCGCGCCGTCAATGGCCTCGCCCCTGTCGTGCGGGGCGAGGTCGTCGTCAATACCAAGAACGGCCCCGTCAATCCCTATGCCTGCAATCCCAAGACGCTGCGCGATCTGCGCATGCACACGGTCTCCATGGTGTTCCAGCAGTTCGCACTGCTGCCGTGGCGCACCGTCGCCGACAATGTCGGCTTCGGCCTTGAGCTTGCCGGCGTTCCGGAAGCCGAGCGCAAGAAACGCGTCGGCGAACAGCTCGAACTCGTCAACCTCACGCAATGGGCCAATCGCAAGGTCAACGAGCTTTCGGGCGGCATGCAGCAGCGTGTCGGCCTTGCGCGTGCCTTTGCGACCGGCGCCCCGATCCTGCTGATGGACGAGCCGTTCTCCGCGCTCGACCCATTGATCCGTACCCGCCTCCAGGATGAACTGCTCGAATTCCAGCGCCGCCTGAAGCGCACGATCCTCTTCGTCAGCCACGATCTGGACGAGGCTTTCCGCATCGGCAACCGCATTGCCATCATGGAAAGCGGCCACATCATCCAGTGTGGAACGCCGCAGGAGATCGTCAAGAACCCGGCCGATCAGTACGTGGCGGATTTCGTGCAGCACATGAACCCGATCAGCATGCTGACGGCGCGCGACGTCATGCAGCAGGGCGTCGGGCACTCGGCCAATGGCGGTTCCGTTACCGCCMCTGCAACCGCCGCCACGCCGCTCATCGATATCCTCGACGCCCTCACCCGCCAGCCGGGCAATATCGGCGTTGTTGACAACGGCACGATAATCGGAACGATCTCTGCACAAGACGTTGTCGCTGGTCTCACCAGCCACCGGCGAAGGGAGTAGCCGTTCGCGACTGCTCCTCAATTCATGGAGCAGTCAATGAACGATAAACCATCGGTAATCAGGGAAACGGACGAGGATGCGCGCAACCAAGCGCGCATCTTCATGCATACGGCCGCGCACGCAGCGCTGGCCGTCATCGACCCCGAGACCGGATTTCCGTCCGTCAGCCGCGTTCTGACGGCCATGGATACCGACGGCGCACCCGTCATTCTCGTGTCCGGCCTTTCCTCTCATACGAAGGCCTTGGTGAAAGACCCGCGCGCTTCGGCGCTATTCGGCGAACCCGGCAAGGGTGATCCCCTCGCCCATCCCCGCCTGACCGTGCGCTGCAGCGCCGAACGTGTCGACCGGCAAGGCGATGCCCATGCGCGCATTCGGGAGCTATTCCTCGAACGTCACCCGAAGTCCAAGCTCTATATCGACTTTCCGGATTTTTGCTTTTTCCGCCTCGTTCCGCTCGATGCCAGCCTGAATGGCGGCTTTGGAAGGGCCTATATTCTGTCCGCGGAGGACTTAGTGATTCTCTAAGCTGAAAAAATTTCTGTTGCAATAAGACCATACAATAGTGCGAGAATTAGTAGCCGAGCAGCCGGAGGTAGTGGCGACCATTATTGGTATGTTTCTATCCAACTACCCTGAAAGGGGGCCGATTTATGATCGATAAGCGATCATAACCGACCTATTTTGGGTTAATTGGTGTCCTGAAACGAGTCTCGGCCGCCCTTTATGACATCGCTTGACTGTCATACGTACATGCCTAAAACAGCATACCCGATACCTTAAATTTAGGTATATACAATCTTCGGCTCCTATTGGTATTGTTCAATATCGGTTTGGTACCGGCATAGCGATAGCACAATTTCTGATGTGCGCTCCGCACTGGGAAGTTTAAAACATGAAGACAAGAAATTTAGCCGAACACTCTAATGTTGCGGCGGCATTATTATCTGCAATGGCGAACCCAAAGCGTCTTTTGATTCTTTGCAGTCTTGTTAAAGGCGAGGTTCCCGTTGGCGTTTTGGCCAATCAAGTCGGACTGAGCCAATCGGCACTTTCCCAGCACCTTTCGAAGCTTCGCGCTCAGAAGCTGGTGAAGACGCGCCGTGATGCTCAAACGATTTACTACTCCAGCACGTCGGAATCGGTCATCCGGGTTCTCGAAACGCTGGAAGACATTTATTGTGAACCTGAAAAAAGTAGATCGGCTGCCTAAGGCTTCAACAAGCCCCCAGCTTTGCCGGCGAACGATCTTGCCGGGACACTTTCTACCCCGGAAGATCGACTTTCTTTCATCACCACACGTTTAACTGCTTCGGCCGGCAAATCAGTGATTTGCCGGCTTTTTCATTTGTATCTCGGTACCAGCTGCGGACGGGCTGCTCTTACCGGGATCAAGTCCGATCAGCCGCCCAAGCAGACGCGGCCTTTCATGGCGCCCCCCTCCCCGATGCCATCTTTGCCTTGACGCCAAAAGGCCGGCTGATAATTTGACCAGGCAGTAAATATAATCGCGCGACGCTGCGCCGCGGACGGGAAATGGCCCCCGAATGGCCATTGGAGAACAGCATGTCGGACCGTTTGAATGCCACCCCCAACGATTTGCGCGCCTTCTGGATGCCGTTTACGGCCAACCGTCAGTTCAAGAAGGAACCGCGCCTCTTCGTCAGCGCCAAGGACATGTACTACACCACCCATGACGGTCGTCAGGTACTGGATGGAACTGCGGGACTGTGGTGCGTGAACGCAGGACATTGCCGCCCGAAGATAACCGAAGCCATTGGCCAGCAGGCCGGCGAGCTCGACTACGCTCCTGCCTTTCAGCTCGGCCACCCGAAGGCCTTCGAGCTGGCGAACCGGCTGGTCGATATCGCCCCCGAAGGGCTGGACCACGTCCTCTACACCAATTCCGGTTCTGAATCGGTCGAGACGGCCCTCAAGATCGCGCTTGCCTATCACCGCGTGAAGGGCAACGGCTCACGCTTCCGCCTCATCGGCCGCGAGCGCGGTTACCACGGCGTCAACTTCGGCGGCATCTCCGTCGGCGGCATCGTCTCGAACCGCAAAATGTTCGGCACGCTGCTGACCGGCGTCGATCACATGCCGCACACGCACCTACCCGGCAAGAATGCCTTCACGCGCGGCGAGCCCGAGCATGGCGGCGATATCGCCAGCGAACTGGAGCGCATCGTCACGCTGCATGACGCCTCGACCATCGCGGCCGTCATCGTCGAGCCGGTTGCCGGCTCCACCGGCGTCCTCATTCCGCCGAAAGGCTACCTGCAGAAGCTGCGCGAAATCTGCACCAAGCACGGCATCCTCCTGATCTTCGACGAAGTCATCACCGGCTTCGGCCGCCTCGGCACCCCCTTTGCCGCTCAATATTACGACGTCAAGCCGGACATGATCACCACCGCCAAGGGCCTGACCAACGGCGTCATTCCAATGGGTGCGGTCTTCGTCACCTCGGAAATTCATGATGCCTTCATGCAAGGCCCCGAGCACATGATCGAGTTCTTCCACGGCTACACCTATTCCGGCAACCCGATCGCGTCGGCCGCAGCACTTGCAACACTCGACACCTACAAGGAAGAAGGCCTGCTCACCCGCGCAGCCGACCTTTCCGACTACTGGGCCGATGCCCTGCATTCACTCAAGGATTGCCCGAACGTCATCGACATCAGAAACACCGGCCTGATCGGCGCCATCGAGCTCGACCCCATCGCCGGCGAACCGACCAAGCGCGCCTTCACAGCCTTCCTCAAGGCCTACGAGAAAGGCCTGCTGATCCGCACCACCGGCGACATCATCGCACTCTCGCCGCCGCTGATCATCGAGAAACATCACATCGACGAGCTGTTCGGCAAACTCCGCGAGATCTTGCAGAATAATATCTAAGGCATAAGCTCGAACACATCTGCGCCCCTCACGCCTTCTTTTGCATCAGCAGAAGAGCCGGCATGAGGGGCGATCCATATGCGAGGGACGAAGATGACCACCAAACTCGAACGCTACATCGACCAGGGCGTCGGCCGCGAGCCTGCGGATATCGTGCTGAAGAACGGCCGGTTCTTCGATCTGGTCACGGGGGAGCTGGTCGCCTCGGATATCGCCATTTGCGGCGACCGCATCGTCGGCACTTGCGGCGACTATCAAGGGCGCCGGGAGATCGACATCTCCGGCCGCATCGTCGTGCCCGGCTTCATCGACACCCATCTTCACATCGAATCCTCTTTGGTGACGCCGCTCGAATTCGACCGCTGCGTCCTGCCCTATGGCGTCACGACGGTCATCTGCGATCCGCATGAGATCGCCAACGTGCTGGGCACCGAAGGCATTCAGTATTTTTTGGATTCCTCCCTCGAAACGATCATGGACATCCGCGTCCAGCTCTCCTCCTGCGTGCCGGCAACGCATCTGGAAACCTCCGGCGCCGATCTGCCGATCGAAACGCTCTTGCCATTCCGCAACCATCCGCAAGTAATCGGCCTTGCCGAGTTCATGAATTTCCCCGGCGTGGTCCACAAGGATCCCGTCTGCATGGCGAAGCTCGAAGCTTTCCAGGGTGGCCATATCGACGGCCACGCCCCGCTGCTACGCGGCAACGATCTCAACGGCTATCTCTCAGCCGGCATCCGCACGGAGCATGAATCGACGACCGCCGAGGAAGCGCTGGAGAAGATCCGCAAGGGCATGCATGTGCTGGTGCGCGAAGGCTCCGTCTCCAAGGATCTGCATGCGCTGATGCCGATCATTACCGAGCGCCTGTCGCCCCATCTCGCGCTCTGCACCGACGACCGCAACCCGCTCGATATCGCCGAGCAGGGCCATCTCGATTACATGATCCGCACGGCAATCGCGCATGGCGTGGAGCCCTTAGCGATCTATCGCGCTGCCTCCATCTCGGCCGCCCGCGCCTTCGGCCTGCGGGATCGCGGCCTGGTGGCGCCCGGCTGGCGCGCGGATCTCGTCGTCATTGACAGCCTGGAGAATTGCAAGGCCGAGATCGTCTTTTCCGCAGGAAGGCACGTGACGGCAGAGCTCTTCGCGACCCGCAATTCCGTCGCCCCGGTCGGTCTCGACAGCGTCAAGGCGCGCCCGATCAATGCCGCCGATTTCGGCGTGCCGGTGACAGAAGGCGAATGCTCCGTTATCGGCGTGACGCCCGGCAAGATCATTACCGAACATCGCCGCTATCGCCTGCCAACCAAGGGCAACCAGACCGATATCGACCTCGGCAACGATGTCATCAAGGTCGCCGTCATCGAGCGGCACGGCAAGAACGGCAACCACGCCAACGGCTTCGTCCAGGGTTTCGGGCTGAAGAAGGGCGCGATCGCCTCGACCGTCGGCCATGATAGCCACAATATCTGCGTCGTCGGCGTCAACGAGGACGATATGGCGCTTGCCGCCAATCGGCTGAGCGAAATCAATGGCGGCTTCGTCGTCGTCGAAGATGGCGTCATCACCGGCGAGATCGCCCTGCCCATAGCCGGCCTGATGAGCTTGGAGCCCTATGAAAGCGTGCGCGACACGCTGCATCATCTGCGCCAGGCTGCCTATGCCCTCGGTGCGACTCTGGAAGAGCCCTTCCTGCAGCTCGCCTTCCTGCCCCTGCCCGTCATCCCGCATCTGAAGATATCGGACAGAGGTCTTGTCGACGTCGACAAGTTCATGCTGATCGGCTGATCAGGCGAGTTTGCCGCAATAAACATCCAGTGCGGCAAGCGCCACCGTCGATCCTGCGTCGGCGGTGGTGAACCCCGGCATGGCGATCGTCTTGCCCAGCTTGAGATCCTTGGGCAAAGCGACCTTCACCGGCTTGCGGGACAGATTGAAGACGAATAGCACCGTCTCGCCATCCTTGGAGCGTGTGAAGGCAAGGACATCCTCCTCGGTATCGAGGAAAGTCATGTCGCCATCACGCAGCGCTGCATGCTCTGCACGGAAGGCCAGTGTCTCCCGATAGTGATGCAGCACCGAATCCTCGTCCGCCTCCTGCTTGTCGACCGCAAGCGCCGCATGCTGATAGGGAACCGGCAGCCATGACTTGTCGGCGGTCGTAAAGCCCGCATGGGCGCGGCTGGCCTCCCACGGCATCGGCGTGCGGCATCCGTCACGCCCCTTGAAAGCCGGCCAGAAGCGAATGCCGTAGGGATCGCGCAGATCCTCAAAGGCAAGCTCCGCCTCGGGCAGCCCGAGCTCCTCGCCCTGATACAGGCAAATCGAGCCGCGCAGGGTGGAGAGCAGCGAAATAGCGAGTTTTGCGACGCGCGGCTGCTCTTCCTCGCTCTCAGCAAAGCGGCTGACATGGCGCTGGACGTCATGGTTGGAGAAAGCCCAGCAGACCCAGCCGTCGACGACATTGTCCTGGAAATCGCTGACGCAGCGGCGGAAGTGCGCCGGCGTAAAATCGGGGCTTAGCAGGTCGAACGTATAGCACATATGCAGCTTGTCGCCGCCGCTGGTATAGGCCGCAACCGTCTGCAACGAGCGCGCACCGTCGCCCACTTCGCCGACGGTCGCGCGGTTTTCGTATTGATCGAGCAACGCTCGGAACCGCTTGAGGAAGCCGATATTCTCCGGCTGCGTCTTGTCGTAGAGATGGTTCTGCATCCCGTAAGGGTTGCTCTCGGGCGCATCGAGCCCGCTCGTCGCGACAAGAGCCGCCGGATTGTCCCGCAACTCCTTATCGCAGAAATAGTAGTTGACAGTGTCCAGGCGGAAGCCGTCCACGCCCCGGTCGAGCCAGAATTTCACGGCCGCCAGCACGGCATCCTGAACCTCGGGATGATGGAAATTCAGGTCGGGCTGCGACGTCAGGAAGTTGTGCTGGTAATATTGCCGACGCACGCCATCCCATTCCCAGCCAGGCCCGCCGAAAATCGACAGCCAATTGTTCGGCGCCGTGCCATCCGGCTTCGGATCGGCCCAGACGTACCAATCCGCCTTGGCATTGTCGCGACTTGCCCGGCTCTCCACGAACCAGGGATGCCGATCCGACGTGTGCGAAATCACCTGGTCGACAATGACCTTCAGCCCCAGCTCGTGCGCTGCCACCATCATCTCATCGAAATCGGCCAGCGTGCCGAAAATCGGATCGACATCGCAATAATCGGCGACGTCATAGCCCATATCGGCCATCGGCGAAGTGAAGAAAGGCGCCAGCCAGATCGCATCGACTCCGAGTGCGGCAATGTGAGGCAGGCGTCGGGTAATCCCCTTTATGTCGCCTAGCCCGTTGGCATCCGTGTCTTGAAACGACCGCGGGTAGACCTGATAGATTACCGCCCCGCGCCACCAATCGGCTTGCGCCGCTTTATTCGTCGATTTCATCAAGCCGCCTCGATATCGCACAAGACCTCTCAGTTTGCATACTCGGACGCAGGCGGCAAGCCGCAATCGGCGGCAGGCCCGAATGCTACTGGCGAGCGTGTAAATTCGCGCTATCAATTTTAGAGATTTATCAACATGGAAGTTCGCACCTGGATCATGTCCGTCTCTTTTGGGCTTGAATGCGACGCGGCTTCGGATAACTTCCGCCACTGACCTGCAAGGACAGGTCGCCTTAGGGATCAAAAATACCCCTGTAAAATCAGGGACAATAACTCCAGAAAGGTGGGAAAACATATGACTCATATCGCCAGAAAATTCCTAGCGACGGCTCTCGTCAGCACGGTATTGAGCTTCTCCGCACATGCCGCGACCCTCAATATCCACAATGGCGGCGACCCGACTTCGCTCGACCCGCAAAAGATTTCCGGCGATTGGGAAAACCGCATCGACGGCGATATTTTCGAAGGTCTGGTGACTGAGGATCCCAAGGACAACCCCATTCCGGGCCAGGCTGCGAGCTGGACCATTTCCCCCGATCAGAAGGTCTATACCTTCAAGCTGCGCGATGGCATCAAGTGGTCCGACGGCCACCCGGTCACCGCCCAGGATTTCGTCTTTGCGTTTCAGCGCCTGATGGATCCGAAGACTGCCGCCCAGTACGCCTACCTGCAATACACGATCAAGAACGCGGAAAAGATCAACAAGGGCGAGATCAAGGATCTGACCCAGCTCGGCGTCAAGGCAATCGACGACAAGACGCTGGAAATCACGCTCGAGAACCCGACGCCTTACTTCCTCAACGCCCTGATGCACTACACGGCCTATCCGCTGCCGAAGCATGTCGTCGAGGCCAAGGGCGACCAATGGGTCAAGATCGAGAACATCGTCACCAATGGCGCCTACAAGCCGGTGGAGTGGGTGCCGGGCTCGCATGTCGCCAACGTCAAGAACGATCAGTATTATGACGCCAAGGACGTGAAGATCGACAAGGTGAACTTCTACACGCTGGAAGATCAGGCGGCCGCGCTGAAGCGCTATCGCGCCGGCGAATTCGATGTCGTCACCTCGTTCCCCGCCGATCAGTATGAATGGCTCCAGAAGAACCTTCCCGGCCAGGCGCATGTCGTGCCGTTCCTTGGCACCTATTATTACGTCCTGAACGCCACCAAGCCGCCCTTCAACGACAAGCGCGTTCGTCAGGCTCTCTCCATGGCCGTCAATCGCGAGGTCATCGGTCCGAAGATCCTCGGCACCGGCGAGTTGCCGATGTATTCCTGGGTACCGCCGGGTACGGCCAATTACGGCGAGCCGGCCTATGTGAGCTGGAAGGACGAGCCTTACAAGCAGAAGGTCGAAGAGGCCAAGAAGCTGCTGAAGGAAGCAGGCTTCGGCCCCGATCACCCGTTGAAGGCACAGCTTCGCTACAACACCAACGACAACCACAAGCGCATTGCAGTTGCGATCGCTGCCATGTGGAAGCCGCTCGGCGTCGATGTTGAACTCTACAATACCGAAACCAAGGTGCACTACGATGGAATGAAGCGCGGCGAAGTGGAGATCGGTCGTGCCGGCTGGCTGGCCGACTACAACGACCCGATCAACTTCCTCAGCCTGCTCTCGACCGGCGTCGACATGAATTACGGCCGCTGGAGCAATCCGAAATACGATGCACTGATCACTCAGGGCAATGAGCAGACGGACCTGAAGAAGCGCGCCGAGATCTACAAGCAGGCCGAGCAACTGGCCCTTGACGATAGCGCCGCGATCCCGATCTACTACTACGTTTCCCAGAACATCGTCGCCCCGAAGGTCCAGGGCTTCGTCGACAACATTCAAGACATCCACCGCACTCGCTGGCTGTCGATCAAAGAATAATTGGGAACAGCCTCCCTCCCGGGCAAAAGCGGGAGGGAGGCGTCTAAAACCATGTTTGGCTATGCTCTCCGTCGTCTGCTGTCGACAATCCCGGTCATGTGGATTGCCGTAACAGTATGCTTTTTCATTTTGCGTCTCGCTCCCGGCGGCCCCTTCGATGGCGAAAGGCCATTGCCGCCGGAAGTCAAAGCCAACCTCGCGGCTCACTACAACCTCGATAAGCCCCTGGTTGAGCAATACCTGATCTATGTCGGCGATGTCATGAAGGGCGACCTTGGCCCCTCTTTCGCCAATCAGGATTTCACCGTCACCCAACAGATCATGTCCGGCTTTCCCTATACGCTGACCATCGGCGGCGCTGCCTTCGTGCTCGCAACCATCGTCGGCGTGTTCATAGGCTGTCTCGGGGCGCTCTATCAAAACCGCGCGGCCGACTATTGGCTGGGTGGCGGGCTCCTCATCGGCCTAGTGATGCCGAGCTTCCTGATCGCGCCGATCCTTCAGCTCGTCTTCGGCAACACGCTCGGCTGGCTGCCGGTCGGCGGCTGGGGCGACGGCTCGATCCGGTTCCTGATCCTGCCCATCATCGTCCTGACACTCCCACATGCGGCTCGCATTTCGCGGCTGATGCGCGGTTCGATGATCGAGGTGATGGGCCAGAACTTCATCCGCACCGCCAAGGCCAAGGGTATCGGCCCACGGCTCACCGTGATGCGGCACGCATTGAAACCAGCCATGATGCCGGTCGTCTCCTATCTTGGACCGGCGGCAAGCTATCTGCTCACCGGTTCGCTGGTCGTCGAAAGCATTTTCGGCCTCCCCGGCGTCGGCCGCTACTTCGTCGGCGCGGCGCTGAACCGTGACTACGGCATGGTGCTCGGCACGGTCATTTTCTACATGGTCCTGATCGTGGTCCTCAACCTACTGGTCGACATCGCCTATGCCTGGCTCGACCCGAAAGTGAGAATGCGATGATCCTCAATTCCGCCAAGAGAGAACTGCTGGAAGCAGAATTGCTTTCGGCAGAAGGGCTTGCACCCAAAGGACGGTCCCTGACCGGCGATGCGATGCGTCGCCTCCTGCGCAACAAGGCAGCAGCACTTTCGCTGATTGTGCTGGCGTCATTGGTGCTGATCGCCATTTTCGGCCCCAGCTTCCTTCCCTTCAACTATGAGGATCCTGACTGGACGTCCTTCCGTGGCGCTCCGGACTTCGCTGCCGGCCACTACTTCGGCACCGACGGCAACGGTCGTGACCTGCTGGCGCGCACGCTCTACGGCACCCGCGTCTCACTCACCGTCGCGCTCGTGGCAACGCTCGTCTCGGTGGTTATCGGCGTGCTGTACGGCGCTGTCGCCGGCTATTTCGGCGGCCGCGTCGACGCCATCATGATGCGCTTCGTCGATATCATGTACGCCTTGCCCTACGTCCTGTTCGTCATCCTGCTGATGGTGATCTTCGGCCGTAACGTCTATCTGCTGTTCGCAGCGATCGGCGCGCTCGAATGGTTGACCATGGCCCGCATCGTGCGCGGCCAGACCTTGTCGATCAAGCAGCGGGAATTCATCGAAGCTGCGCGAGCGTCCGGGCAAAGGTCGTTCAAGATCATCCTCAAGCACATCGTGCCGAACCTCGTCGGTCCGGTGGTCATCTATGCGACGCTGACCATTCCGGAAATCATCGCCACGGAAAGCTTCCTCTCCTATCTCGGCTTCGGCGTACAGGAGCCGCTGACATCGCTCGGCACGCTGATTGCAGAAGGCTCGGCCGGCATGGAGACGACGCCCTGGCTGCTGCTCTTCCCGGCCGGATTCCTGGTCGCGCTGCTGATGAGCCTGCTCTTCATCGGCGACGGTCTGCGCGACGCTTTCGATCCGAAGGATCGCTGACATGACAGACACACTTCTCGAACTCAAGGACTACTCCATCACCTTCCGTACGCCGGAAGGCGAAGTGGCGGCGGTCTCGAAAATGAACCTCAAGATCGGCCGCGGCGAGCGTATTGCCGTGGTCGGCGAATCCGGTTCCGGCAAAAGCCAGACCTTCCTCGGCCTGATGGGCCTGCTCGCCAAGAACGGCCGCACCAGCGGCCAGGCCCTGCTTGACGGCAAGGACCTGTTGACGCTGAAACCGCGCGAACTCGACCATGTCCGCGGCAAGGACATGGCCATGGTCTTCCAGGACCCGATGACGGCGCTTAATCCGTCCCTGCGCATATCGCGACAGCTGACGGAGCAACTCGAGGTTCATGGTGGCCTTACGGCACGCGCGGCGTCATCGGCTGCGCTGGATATGTTGAAGCGTGTCGGCATTCCTGACCCGACACGCCGCTTCAACCTCTACCCGCACGAACTCTCGGGCGGCATGCGCCAGCGCATCGTCATCGCCATGGCGCTGCTCACCAAACCGAAGCTTCTCATTGCCGACGAGCCGACCACTGCGCTCGACGTGACGATCCAGGCGCAAATCCTCGATCTTTTCAACGAGTTGACGGCGGAAATGCACACCGCGCTTGTCATGATCACCCATGACCTCGGCGTCGTGGCCGGTCTCGCCGACCGCGTCGCCGTCATGTATGCGGGCCGCATCGTTGAGGAAGCCCCGGTCGAGGAACTGTTTGAGGATCCGGCGCACCCCTACACGGCGGCGCTGCACGCCTCGATCCCCCGCCCTGATCAGGATGTCGACGATCTCGCCGTCATCCCCGGCCGACCGCCGAACCTGATGCACCTGCCGCGCGGCTGCGCCTTCTCGCCGCGCTGCGCCCATGTGGAGGACGACTGCCTCGACGCGGCGCCGCCGCTAAGCCAGCTCGCGGCACGTCGCTGCACAGCTTGCTTCCACCCCCTTTCGGCTGATCAGGAACGGAGCCTCGTCCATGGCTGAACAAACGCTTCTGAAGGTCGAACATCTGACCACCGAATTCGAACTACCGTCGAAATCCTTCTTCAAGCCGCCATTGGTTCTGACGGCGGTCAACGACGTCAGCTTCGAGCTGAAGACCGGCCGCACGCTCGGCATCGTCGGCGAGTCCGGTTGCGGCAAGTCCACGCTCGGCCGCTCCATCCTGCGGCTGATCAAGGCGCAGAAAGGCCGCATCCTCTGGCAGGGCAGCAACCTTCTGGATCTCACTGAGGAGGAGATGCGTGCCGCACGTCGCGACATGCAGATCATCTTCCAGGACCCGATCGCCTCGCTCGATCCGCGTATGACCGTCGGCGACATCATCGCCGAGCCGCTTACCGTCTTCGAACCGAAACTGACCCGCGCACAGCGGCAGGATCGTGTCCGCGATATCATGTCGGCAGTTGGTCTCGTTCCCGAGATGATCAACCGCTACCCGCATGAGTTCTCGGGCGGGCAGGCGCAGCGTATCGGCATTGCGCGGGCGGTCATCACCCGGCCGAAGCTCATCATCTGCGACGAGCCGGTCTCCGCGCTCGATGTCTCGATCCAGGGCCAGGTCATCACGCTTCTGCGCCGCCTGCGCAAGGAGTTCGGCCTGACGCTGATCTTCATCAGCCACGACCTTTCGGTCGTGCGCCTGATCTCGGACGATGTGCTCGTGCTCTATCTCGGCAAGGTCGTGGAAGCCGGCGATGCCGCCACGGTCTTCGACCATCCGGCTCATCCCTATACCCAGGCATTGTTCTCTGCGGCCCCTATCCCGGACCCGAAGCTGGCACGGAACCGCGAGCGCATCCGCCTGCAGGGAGATCCGCCTTCGCCGCTCAACCCACCACCGGGCTGCGTCTTCTCGCCCCGCTGCTGGAAGGCGACGGATATCTGCCGCACGAAGATGCCGCCGACCCAGCAGGTGCGCCCCGGCCAGACGGCGGCCTGCTACCATATGGATAGGCCGTAGAGCAATTCCAGGAAAACTGTGCGGCGGTTTTCCGTCCGGAATTGCGAAAAGACAAAGAGGTAGAACGGTTCAGAGATACCGTGAGGAAGCGAACTGTTCTAGAATGTCAAAAGTGGGCGGCGGCGACCGCCGCCTACCCTTGCTCAAGCCGCTGCTTACGCGTATGCAGCAGCCGGATAGAATGCAGGAGGCAGTCTTGAGCGGGCATTTTCTTTCGATCGGCGAATGTATGGTGGAACTGTCGCAGGCCGATGACGGACACCTGCGCAAGGGCTTTGCCGGCGACACCTTCAACACTGCCTGGTATGCCCGCGCCTGCCTGCCCGCCGACTGGTCGATCGACTATTTCACCGCGCTTGGCGACGACGCCATGTCCGATGAGATGGCAAGCTTCATGAGCTCTGCCGGCATCGGCACGGCAAGCATCCGCCGCCTTCGCGGCAAGACGCCCGGCCTCTATATGATCAACCTGAAGAATGGCGAGCGCTCCTTCAGCTATTGGCGCGACAGCTCTGCCGCCCGTCAGCTCGCAGCCGACGGCGACGCGTTGCGCGCGGCGATCGAAGCCTCCGACGTGCTTTATTTTTCGGGCATCACCCTGGCGATCCTGCCGCGCGAGGATGCCTATACGCTGCTGGCCGAACTTCGCCGTGCCAAGGCGGTCGGCAAGCTCGTCGCCTTCGATCCCAATCTGCGCCCTCGCCTGTGGTCCAGCCTTGACGCGATGCATACCCTGATCGCCGACGGCGCCCGCGCCTCGACCCTTGTCATGCCGAGTTTCGATGACGAGGCTGCGCATTTCGGCGACGATTCCATCTCCAGCACCATCCGTCGCTACCACCAGTACGGAGCCAATATGGTCGTCGTCAAGAACGGCCCCGAAGGCGCGACGATCGGATCTGGCGCAGACGAAACGCTTGTCCCCGCCGTCAAGGTGAACAAGGTCGTAGACACCACCAGCGCCGGCGACAGCTTCAACGGCGGATTTCTCGCCCACTATCTGCAACATGGCGATCCGCTCGCCGCCGCCGCTTTTGCCGCCGAAATCGCCGCGAAAGTCATTCAGGAACACGGCGCGCTCGTCTCGCCCAAGAAGCTGAAGATCGCCTGATCGGCACTGTAATATTTCCATCATGGACACCCCCCACAATAGAGTGGGCGCGGGAATCATGTTTGAAGCACCGCAATCGCTAGAGCCGGATGATTTTAGGTCTGCTCGACCTAAAATCTGAATCCGCTCTAGATTCAAACAAGTAGAGCATGAAGTCGCCGAAAACCGCATACACTTTTCGGCATCATGCTCTAGCACCGTCATCATGAGGATGCGGTGCGGATGGGCTGTTTTGGGCATGTTGCAACGCTTGTCGGACATCGAAGACAATATTTGGGCGCAGGCGGCGACGCCTATCGCGATACCGGAGCGGTTGCTCATCGTCAGCGATGCATGGCATCCGCAGGTCAACGGCGTCGTCCGCTCCATCGAGAACACCAATCGCGAGCTGATACGCCGGGGCGTGGAAGTGTCCATGATCACCCCGGACGGCTTCCGCAATATTCCCTGCCCGACCTATCCGGAAATCCGGCTTTCGATCGCGTCCTATCGCAAGGTGGCAGCCAAGATCGAGGCGGCGCGCCCGACATATATCCACATAGCCACGGAAGGCCCCCTTGGGCTCACTGCGCGCCGCTGGTGCATCCGAAACGGAATGCCCTTCTCGACCAGCTACCACACACGGTTTCCTGAATATGTCGCAGCGCGCCTGCCCATACCGGAAAGCTGGCTCTATGCCTTCGTCAAATGGTTCCACAATGCCGGCTATGGCTGCATGGTGGCCACGCCCAGCCTCGCCGATGAGCTCAAGCAGAGAGGCATCCGCAATCTGCTCTCCTGGAGCCGCGGCATTGATTCGACACTTTTCCGGCCCTACCCTCTGGAAGACAATCCCTTCGGCCTGCCGCGCCCTATCTTCATGACCGTCGGTCGTGTGGCGCTTGAGAAGAATCTGCCGGCTTTCCTCGATCTCGACCTACCGGGATCAAAAGTCGTCGTTGGCGACGGGCCGGCACGCGCAGAGTTGCAGAAGCTTTACCCGGACGTGCATTTTCTGGGCGCCAAGTTCGGCGAGGAGTTGGCACACGCCTATTCCCAGGCCGACGTCTTCGTCTTTCCGTCGAAGACCGATACGTTCGGCAATGCGATCCTGGAGGCGCTGGCGAGCGGCGTCCCGGTCGCCGCCTATCCTGTTACCGGCCCGGCCGATATTCTTCACGGCAACGCGAAAGCCGGTGTGGTGGATACAGATTTGGCAAAAGCCTGCCTTGCCGCCCTCTCCTGCTCCCGCGAAGCCGCGCGTAGTGTCGCCCTTAACTATTCCTGGGAAGCCGCCACCACGCAATTCATCGGCAATGTCCGCGTTGCCAATCATCGCGGCCGAAAGCAGACGCATGCGGTAAGCCTGTAGCCGGGCAAGACTCGATATTGATTTCTTGACACCTATTTTCTCCAGCTATTGGATAGCAGCGCGCTCAAACGCCGGTGCCGGTCAGAGCATGTCGCGTGACATGCGATGCCTTCGACACGAAAGTCTCGATGGCATCCGTAGCGTTCAGCCGAGTGGCCGCCGAAAATTGGCTCTCCCGAAAAGCGCAAGAAACCCGTAGCCGCTGCACGCTTTTTGGCGTACAATTATTTATCGCACGATTTAGATAATCTCCTAGGGAGTATTGGAAATGGCGGACGACCCGCTGAAATTGGACACCTTCATCTGCTTCGCCCTCTATTCGGCGAACCATGCGATGAATCGACTGTACAAACCCATGCTCGACGCATTGAATCTGACCTACCCGCAATATCTCGTCATGGTGACGCTGTGGGAAGAGGACGGACAGACCGTGGGCGGTATTGGCGAAAAGCTCTTCCTTGAATCGAGCACTCTGACGCCGCTGCTGAAGCGCCTGGAAGCGGCAGGATTCATCCAGCGCATCCGCAGCAAGGAAGATGAGCGTCAGGTGCTGATCCATCTGACCGGCGAAGGGGTGGCCCTAAAGAAGAAGGCCGCAAGCATTCCCGCCTGCATTCTCGATGCCTCGGACCATACCGTCGAGGAATTGACGCGATTGAAGGCGGAGATCACCACATTGCGCGCTGCATTGAGCAAGAACGCGGCCTGATCAAACCTGCCCTTGGGCGGGCGAGTGCATCAGGTCCGCTTCTTCTTGTTCTCGAAGGGATTTTCCGACGAACGGAAATGGATGCGGATCGGCACGCCGGGTATGGAGAAATCTGCGCGCAGGCCGTTGATCAGATAGCGTACATAGGAATCCGGCAGGGCGTCAGAGCGCGTGCAGGAAATCATGAAGGCCGGAGGCCGCGCCTTCACCTGCGTCATATACTTCAGCTTGATGCGGCGGCCGGAAACGGCCGGTGGCGGATGCTGGACCTGCTGCGTTTCGAGCCAACGGTTGAGGCGCGCGGTCGACACGCGCTTGTTCCAGACCTTGTCGGTATCGACGATCGCCTGCATCAGGCGGTCGAGCCCCTCGCCGGTCTGCCCGGCAATCGGTATGGCGCGGATGCCGCGCGCCTGCGGCAAGAGCCGGTCGGTCTTCTCGCGCAAATCGGCAAGCACGGCTTGACGGTCCTCGATCATGTCCCACTTGTTGAAGGCGAGCACGGCGGCGCGGCCTTCACGGATCACGAGATCGACGATCTGAAGATCCTGCTTCTCGAAGGGAATGGTCGCATCGAAGACGATGACGACGGTTTCGGCGAAGCGGATGGCACGCAGCGCATCGGCAACGGAGAGCTTCTCGAGCTTTTCCGTGACCTTCGCCTTGCGACGCATGCCGGCGGTGTCGAACATCTTTATGGTGCGCCCGCGCCAGCTCCAGTCCACGGAGATCGAATCGCGCGTGATCCCGGCTTCGGGGCCAGTCAGCAGCCTGTCCTCACCGAGGAAGCGATTGATGAGCGTCGACTTGCCGGCATTCGGGCGACCGACGATGGCGACGCGCAGCGGCCGCGTGTCGTCATAGGCGGGTTCTTCGTCGGTCTCCTCGCCATCTTCGCCGGCAGCGGGACGCGGGATGGAAACATTGATCTCCGCCTCGTCGTCCGCCTCCGGGAAGGCGCGTTCATGGCCGATCGCGTCGATGATCGCGTCGCGCAGATCCATCATGCCCTGGCCGTGCTCTGCCGAAATCGGGCAAGGCTCGCCAAGGCCGAGCGTATAAGCATCGTAGAAGCCGCTATCGGAACCGCGCGCCTCGGACTTATTGGCGACGAGGACGACGGGCCGACCGTGCTTGCGCAACATTTCGGCCAGCGTCTTGTCGACATGGGTCAGCCCCGTCTTGGCATCGACGACGAACAGCGTCAGATCGGCCTCGTCGATCGCCGCTTCCGTCTGGGCGCGCATGCGGCCCTGAAGGGATTCATCCTGGGCCTCTTCAAGACCGGCCGTATCGACGATGCGGAAGCGAAGATCGATCAGCTTGGCGTCGCCGGGGCGGCGGTCACGTGTGACGCCCGGCGTATCGTCGACGAGCGCCAGCTTCTTGCCAACCAGACGGTTGAACAGCGTAGACTTGCCGACATTCGGGCGACCGACGATCGCGACCGTGAAGCTCATTTGGCGATCCTTCAGCCTTTTGCGACCGGAGCCTTGCCGGATGCGGTGATGAGATCAAGCAGCATCTGCGCACGATTGGCGACATTGCGCGGGCTCTGCGGATCGTCGACGATCGCCTGGAACCACTGCCGGGCCTTGGCGAAATCGCCGGCCTTGTAGGCGGCAAGACCCAGAACGTCACGCGCCGAATGGCGGAAAGCATTCGCCGGCACGGCCAGTTCCTGGGCTTCGGCCGCAACCTGATCATAAGTGCCGGTATCGACGAGCATGTAAGCTGCGCGCAGGCGTGCCGCGTCGCGAACGACGACCGGAACATCCGTCTGCTTGCCGACGGCGGAGAAGACGGCAATCGCACCGGCCTTGTCACCCTTCTGCGCCTGCAGCGTGGCCGCGCGCAGACGTGCAAGCAAAGGATAGGAACCCGGGCCGCTCTTTTCGATCGTGGCCAACGCGGCAAGCGCATCATCCGTCTTGCCCTGATCGGCCAGCGTCAAGGCAGCGAGGAACTGATCGCCACCGGCACCGGCCTGGTTTCCTGACCAATAGCGATAGCCGCTAAAGGCTGCCGTACCGACAACGATGAGCACGGCTCCCCCAATGATGAGCCGGCCAAAACGGCGCCATACGAACCGCAACTGGTCCGAACGCAGTTCCTCGTTCACCTCACGGATGAAGCTGTCGTCATTGAATGCCATTCTCGTCTCCGGCCCAGGCCAAATAGTTCCAAAAAGCTTAGAGCATGACGCCGAAAATCGTCAGCGGTTTTCGGGCGACATTATACTCTATCTCTTAAATTCCAGAGCGGATCCAGATTTCTGGTCGATGCGACCTGAAATCATCCGGCTCTAGCGTCAGTGGGGCCTTCTACTCCATTTTGCGGCCGTTGTAAGGGGGAATGGCAGAAATCGTCACATAACCAGCGGCGAAACCCCGATAATCCACGCATGAAGCTTCCAAATGATCAGGGCCCAGGCGACGGCGCCGATAACGATCGCATAGAGATCGTATGTCGCCGAAACGAACGGACGCAGGGTGATCTCGCCGGCGCGCTCGCGCCGCTTCAGCGAAATGCGCAGGATCACGCCCCAGGCGAGAAAGGCCGCAAAGAGCAGGATGGCAGCGCCATCGCCATTCGACAGAAGGTGCGCCAGCGCCCAGATTTTCACCGAAAGCACCATCGGATGCTTCGTTCTGACCGCGATGTGCCCCGCCGGAAGCAGCGAGGCGGCCAGACAGATCAGCGCAAACAGCATCAGCAGAATGGTGATGTGGCTCATCCAGAACGGCGGTGACCAGATCGGCGTCATGTCCCGTGCCTGTCCAAAGCCGTAGATCAGGACGACCAGCGCGACGATGCTTACGATCGAATAGGCGATCTTCCAGCCGGCTTCGCCGAGGCCTACGATCAAAGAGGTTCGAAATCCGGGTGCGACGACGCGGATCAAATGGATGCCAAGAAAAAGAACAATACCGAGAACGAGCAATGACATGGATGAAATCCCCTACGTGTAGCAATATCCTTATCGGCAGCCGCAAGAAATTGCCAGCTTCACCGCAGCTTCGCCGCATTTGCGCGAAAGGAAGGAAACGACCCCGGGGCGTGCCGTCCAAGATTACTGGATGATCTTTGGCAAGGCATGCTCGATCAAGCAATATCGGTGCCCATGTTTCGCTTAGCTTCCTGCCTCTCACTTGCGTTTTCCCTCGCCCTGCCGGCCATCGCCCAGGCCGATGAAAAACCCAAGCAACTTGTCATGATTTCCTTCGACGGCGCGCATGACAATGCGCTCTGGACCAAGAGCCGCGAGATCGCTTCGCGCAACGGCGCGCATTTCACCTATTTCCTGTCTTGCACTTTCCTGATGAACAAGGCGCAAGCCAAGGCCTATCAGGGGCCGATGCAACGCGCTGGCAAGTCCAATGTCGGCTTCGCCAAGAGCGAAGACGATGTGCGCACCCGCATCGCCAATATCTGGGGCGCCCATCTGGAAGGACACGATATTTCCAGCCACGCTTGCGGCCATTTCGACGGCAAAGGTTGGAGTGCTGGCGACTGGAAACAGGAGTTCGTGAACGCCCGCACAGCCCTTCGTGATGCCTGGAAGAATGTCGGCCTGGCCGACAAGGAGCCGCAGGGCTGGGGAGATTTCGCCACGCATGACGTCAAGGGCTTTCGCGCCCCCTACCTTTCCGTCAGCGACGGCCTGATGCCGGCGGAAAAGGAGATGGGCTTCCAGTATGATGCAAGCCTGGTGACGAAGGGGCCCGCCCTGCCGCAAATGGTCGACGGCATCTATCGCTTCGGCCTGCCATTGATCCCCGAAGGCCCCGAGCATCGCCCGGTCATTGGCATGGACTACAATCTCTATGTCCGCCATTCCAAGGGCGCCGAGGACAAGGCCAACGCCAAGACCTATGAAGACCGCACCTTCGACGCCTTCGAAGCGGCCTTCGACAAGCAATATGACGGCGAGCGCATTCCACTGCAGCTCGGCTTCCATTTCGTCGAGATGAATGACGGCGCCTATTGGCGTGCGCTCGACCGCTTCGTCAGCGATGTCTGCCACAAGCGGGATGTCGCCTGCGTCAGCTATTCCGAAGCCATCCCGCTGATCGCCGCCCGAGGCAAGCCTCAGCAGGGGTGAGGAGCGGTCCGGCAAAGCCGGAGCAATCGACCCGGTGGGTCGATTGCAGCGACGAACGCCCTGAGCCAAAGCGAAGGGCCGGTGGTGCGGCCAACGCTGGTTTCTCGGTTACCCTAAAAGCTCAGAGATCCCCGGCTTCCCTGCCGTTGCCGTGATAAAAAGGATCCGTTTCCGGAGCCTTTTTTCGTCAGCCGTCGGCTTGGATCACGCCCGCTTCGCGCTCCAGATAGCGCTGATCGATCGATGGCAGCGGCACATTGTCGATCGCCGCCTCGAATGTCTTCAGGCGCTTATGGATCGACAGAAGCTCGATGATCGTCGTCCAGGAATTGACGAGATACTGGAAGGAGTTGCTAACCTGCCCGAACGCGGTGGCGATCTGCTGATAGATGCCGTAAGTGATCACGCCCGCAACGAAGGTCGGCACCAGCATGAACAGGACGAACATCGTATCGGCCTGCAGATAGAAATACCGGGCGACGTTGAAATAGACGTAGTGGAAATAGATGCGGAAATAGTTGCGCCGCACATTGGCGAACAGCTCCTTGACCGTTGCCGGCTGCGCACGCTCTTCATGATCCTCGCCATAGACGAGTTCCTTGCGATAGGCGGCTTCGACACGCTGGTTCTTGAAGTTGAGCCCCGGCAGCTTGATCCCGGCGACAGCAAGCAGGACGGTGCCGAAAATCGACCAGAAGAGCGCGAGCCAGAAGAGCGAGTGAGGAATTTTGCCGATGATCGGCAATTCGGTGACGTAGGTCGAAAGCGCCAGCAGGATCGGCAGGAACACGATCAAGGTCATCACGGAATTGATCAGGCTGATACCCAGGCCTTCCAGCACGCTGGAAAGGCGCATCGTATCTTCCTGAACACGCTGCGAGGCACCCTCGATGTGACGCAGTCTCTCCCACTTCGACATGTAGAAGTCGTTCATCGCCGTGCGCCAGCGGAAGATGTAGTGGCTCGTAAAGAAATCCGTCAGGATCGAGACGAACATGCTGAGGAACGCAATCTGCGCGAAGATGATCATCAGCGAATAGAAACTTTCGGTCGTCACCCCCGGCTGCTTCGTCAGCGCGGCCTGCAATAGATCACCAAACGGACGGCGAAAATTATTGATGACCACGCTTACCTGAACACCGAAATAGGTGACCAGGATGATGAGCGCCGAACCCCAGAGCGACCAGATTTTCCAGGGATGGTTCCAGGCACGAATGTGCCATGCGCTGCAGAAGACGAGGATACAGACAAGGAAGAACCCGTAAAACCAGAGATTTCCCCAGAGTAGGAAATAGCTGAGGTCGTACGGCTCCTTTCCCTCCCCCGGCATGACAAAGCCTAACTGAGTTCCCAAGCCGGAAAAGAACGAATACCAGGCTGCGATGCAGGCAAGCGTCCAGACCGCCATCGAGATGAAGAACAATTTGGGCTGAGGGAAGAAGGAGTGGAACACGGCAGGTAAGCTTCCTTGATCGGGTTCTGAGCGGAACCGCAATGACATCAGTACCCGGGGAACCTAAGACAGTTCGCCAGGAGCGGCAACCGGCAGAGAGCTATTCTTACGTAGATGTAATCGCTTATCCCGCGATCGTGATGCAGTTGTTCAGGATCAAATCTTCACTCATTGAGTGAATTCATCCTTCTCTGAGCGCCGCTCTCCTCAACCATCTCCTCCCGGAAATCGCCCCTCTTGCAGAATGCTATCTTACGACATATATCTTACGACATTACTAACGATATAAACCCTCGCACCTCACAAGGAGAAACGAAATGAGAGGTTTCAGAGATCGCATGTTCGGAGATAGCTTTGACATCGTCGAGGCATATATCCTACGACATGGCCGAGGCCGTGAATCGCACGGCGAGCACAGGAGAGACTTCATGAGAGGCTTCAAGGGCGGCATGTTCGGCGGCGGGTTTCGTACCGGCCGCAAGTTCGACGCAGCCGACCTGCAGCTCATCATCCTCGCCCTGCTCTCCGAGCAGCCGCGCCATGGCTATGAACTGATCAAGACTTTTGAGGAGCGCTCCGGCGGCTTCTATGTGCCGAGCCCGGGCGTCATCTACCCCGCCCTCACCTATCTCGAAGAAACGGGGCAAGCCGAAGTCGAGGTGAGCGGCACGAAGAAGCTCTACCGCATCACCGAAAGCGGCCAGAAACGTGTCGACGACAACCGTGATCTGGTGGAAGCGACATTCGCCAAGCTCACGGCGATCGGCGAAAAGATGGCC
Source organism: Rhizobium sp. BR 315 (assembly GCF_050577975.1). Classification (NCBI taxonomy): domain Bacteria; kingdom Pseudomonadati; phylum Pseudomonadota; class Alphaproteobacteria; order Hyphomicrobiales; family Rhizobiaceae; genus Rhizobium; species Rhizobium sp. BR 315. The sequence goes on from NZ_JARWKZ010000025.1 coordinate 54,717, forward strand.
CGCGTCCGCGAGGTTTTCGACGGCGGTGAGGATGATGGCCGCGACAGCCCATTCGATCGCCATGGCGCCGGCGACGTGCATCGCGCTCGCCACCTGCTGCGCTCGGCACTTCGCTCGAAATTCCCCTGGAGCAAGGCCGAAGGTGCACGCATCGCCGCAATCCTGGAACGCGCTGCCGCCGACATCATCCGCGGTGAACCGAAAAACGGCGAAGAGTAGAAATCTGGCGATTAAGCCGGAACGTCAATTGTCCGGCAATGTCAGGATGACCGGCCCGTTGCGGGTGGTAACGATCGTGTGTTCGTACTGAACCGTAGGCGCCTGCGGATCGGCATAGAGCGTCCATGCATCGTCGCCACCCTCTGCCCAGGTCGCGCCGAGCGACAGAAACGGCTCGACGGTGAAAACCAGGCCGTCTTCCATGATCCGGGTCTCGGAAGGGTCCGCGCAGGTAGAAACTTCGCCGGGCTCTTCATGCAGGGAGCGGCCGATGCCGTGGCTGGCGAGATTGGCGATCAGCGTATAGCGGTTCTTCTGCGCGAAAGCGCCGACGGCCTGCCCGATCTTCGCAAGCGGCGCACCACTGCGCACCTGATTGAGACCGACCCAGAGCGCCCGCTTGCCGTCACGGCAGAGGCGCTCGATCTTCGGCTTGACCGGCGGCACGGTAAAGGATGCGCCGGTATCGGAAAAGAATCCGTCCTTCTCGGCTGATACGTCGAGATTGACCAGATCCCCAGCCCGGATGATGCGCGGGCCGGGAATTCCGTGGGCCACTTCCTCGTTGACGCTGATGCAGGTGGCGCCGGGAAACTTGTAGACCAGCTCCGGCGCCGACTGCGCGCCGGCATACTCCAGCACCTTGCGGCCGATCGCATCGAGCTCCAGCGTGGTGATGCCCGGCTCAAGTGCCGCCGCCATGGCCTGCAGCGCATTGGCGCAGATACGGCCGATATCTTTTAGCTTGGTCAGTTCTTCTTCAGTCGAGACGATCATTTACGGCTTCCGGCAGGCTCGCGCTCTCGGCAATGGGTCGGCAAGAGGTTAAGATCTGGCTTTCGCCTCTTCACCCCGCACAGTCAACGGCTTTCTGACCACCGGCGCGACTTTCGCCCTTCGAAGGCAGATCAAAGGCGCGGATCGTCGGCAAGCAAGGCCCAACGCTCGTGATCGCACCAGACGCCGCCGATCTTCAGATATTTCGGCGAGAACCCTTCTTTCCGAAAGCCGAGCCGCTTGACCAGCGCGATCGAAGGCTGGTTGCCGGGTTGAATATTGGCCTCCACTCGATGCAGGCCAACCGCATCGAAAGCATGTGCCACGGCCAGCCGAACGGCCTCCGTCATGAAGCCCCGACCGGCAAAACCCACCATGCCGTGATAACCGAGAAAGGCGCTGCGAAAGCCGCCCCAAACCATCTGGCTGATATTGACGACGCCGACGATGCCGCCGGAACAGGGATCTCGCGCCACCAGACCAATGTTCGGCCCCGTCACCGTCTGACCGAACCAGGCGTCGAAACCCGCCCGATCAAGAAAAGGATGGGCCCACGGCACATGATGGATGCTGCTCGCGATATTGGCGGCGATCAGTTCGTCCGCATCCGATTGCCTGACAGGCGCGATGATCACTTGCGGCATGGCTCGCCCCCTCTTTTCTAAAGGGAGCGAGCTTTAGCAAATCGAATCCGAAATCAAAAGCTTCGATCAGAAAACGGAATCATTCTGCGAACCGCTTCATAACGAAGATAAAGTCCGCCCCAGGCCATCACGCCGACATAGACGCCGAACAGCAGATGCGAAAAGATCGGACTGCCGACGCGCAGATGAGTGGCGATTGCGCCACCGAGAAGACCCGTCAGCAGGATCGCGCCGAGGACCGACGTCCTCGGAATGGCATAGAGAATGGCGCAGCCGAGCGTGATGACGCCGAGAAGCCGCGCCAGCGCCGGATCGGCGGAATAGCCGAGCCCCGCCATCGTCTCCTTGACGACAGGAAGTGGAATGAGCTTGATCGCGCCATCGAAGACAAGAAAGGCGATGATCAGCCCACTGAGGATCATGCCGGCCACGCGCTGAGCTCGCGTGACTGACGAGGTAGATGAATCGACTGCATAAGACATGTTCGTATCCCCCGGAATTGAATCGGAAATTCAGATCTTCGCCGCCAATGCGGCAAGCTGCTCGGCGCCCTGGGCCCACCCCCGATGAAAGCCCATCTTCTCGTGCACCTCGCGATCCTCAGCCGCCCAATGCAGGACGGTTGCCGTATAGCGGGTCTTGCCGCTGCCGAGATCGTCGAGCTGGGTCGTCACCACCATGAAGGGCTTTGCCGACGGCACCCAGGCGCTGGCGAAGGCATCGGTGAAAACGATCCGTTCGTTGGGAACCACTTCCAGATAGACGCCATTGCCCGGATATTCCTCGCCTTCAGGGCTGCGCATGGTAATGGAGCTTGAGCCGCCGGCGCGAACGTCGATCTTGGCAGCCGACACCGTCCATGGCAGCGGAGCAAACCACTGCTTCAGCAGCTCTTCCTCCGTCCAGCAGCGGAAGATCTTTTCACGCGGTGCGTCGATGACACGGGAGAACGAGAGTTCGCGGCGTTGGGTCTGCTCAGTCATGCTCCTGTTCCTCTTTGCAATTTGACGCGGCCTGCGCCGCCTATACTCTAACGACGTTCGGGACCGCCGCTTTCAGACAGCGCAGGTACAAATTTTTCGATTATTTTGCAGCAGCAAGGGCGTCCGCGCTCAGACGATCGAGCTGATGGCGGATGTGAGCTGCTTCGGCGGGCGAGCGCGCAAGAGCAATCGCCCTGTCAAAGGCGACGCGCGCCTCCTGCGAGCGGCCGAGCTGCGCGAGCAGGCCACCCGATACGCCATGAAAATAGAAATAGCTGTCGAGCTGCGCTTCCAGGGGCGCAATCAGCGCCAGAGCCGCCTCCGGCCCCTTCAGCTTGGAAAGAGCAACTGCGCGGTTGAGCGTGACGACCGGAGACGGCGTCAGCCTTTCCAGCGTCTGATAAAGAAGGTCAATCTCTTCCCAGTCGGTGTCTGCGGCACGCTTCGCTTGCGAATGCAGCGCCGCGATCGCCGCCTGCACCTGGTATGGCCCTGGGCGACGATGACGGATCGCCTTGTCGAGCAGGGCAAGCGCCTCGTCGACTGAGGTTCGGTCCCAGAGCGAGCGATCCTGCTCTTCCAAAAGGATGATCTGCCCATCCGCATCGAACCGCGCCGCCTTGCGCGATTGCTGCAGCAGCATCAGCGCCAGCAGCGCCATGGTCTCCGGCTCAGAGGGAAAGATCCGCAGCAACAGCCGGCCAAGTCGGATTGCCTCGTCAGCAAAGGCGGCGGCCTCGCGATGCGTTCCGCCGGCCGAATAGCCTTCATTGTAGATCAGGTAGATCATCGCGCTGACGAGCGCCAGCCGCTCGCTTCGCTCGACCGCGCCCGGCGTCTCGAAAGCAACGCCGGCGGCGGCCACGCGCGCCTTCGCCCGGGTAATACGTTGCTCCATCGCGCTGTCGCTCACCAGAAATGCCCGAGCAATCTGCTGCACGGAAAGGCCGGAGACGATGCGCAGCGCCAGCGCAATCTGTTGAGTCGCCGGCAGATCCGGATGGCAGCAGATGAACAGCAGCCGGAGAATGTCGTCGCGATAGCCCGAGCCATCCAGCCGCTCGGCAAGATCGCTCTCGGCATCGCCCGTGTCGGAGATCGCCTCCTCGTCCGGCAGGCTCTGCAATTTCGCCTGCTTGCGCACCGTATCGATACCGCTATTGCGGCCGACGAAGATCAGCCAGGCAATCGGATCGCGTGGCGGCCCCTTGTCGGGCCAGGTCTTCAACGCCCGGAGGCAAGCCTCCTGAAAGGCTTCCTCTGCGGTATCGAGATTGCGGAAATAGCGCAGCAGCGCACCCAGCACCTGCGGCCGCGCATTGGTGAGCGCGATGTCGATCCAGGCAAGGTCCGTCATGTCGCAATCGTCCCCGGTCTGAATGCGTAAAGCGGACGGATCTCGTAGGAACCGACGCCCGGATTGGCCACAGCCAGTTCCTTCGAGAATTCAAGCGCATCATCGAGGGTCTCGAAATCGACGACGTAGAAGCCCAGCAATTGCTCTTTGGTCTCGGCGAAAGGACCGTCGATGACGATCGGCTCGTTCTTGGCCTTGCGCAGTGTCGTCGCGGCCGTCGTCGGCATCAGGCGCGCCACCGGCCCAAGCTTGCCTGCCTCGGCCAGCGGCGCCTGCACGGCAATCAGCCGCGCCATCGTCGTCTCTTCCTGCTCCTTGGACCAGGCAAATACGGCGTCTTCGTCGTTGTAGCATAGGATTGCGTAGAGCATGAGGACTTCCTTCTCCAGTAAAGACGAAGGAGTATCACCCGTACCGACAGGTCCCGTCAAAAAATTATCGTTGAAAATGACCGGCTTGGCGGAAGCAGCCAGAAAAACACCTCGCCACCCCTACCCGGCAGTCAATGTGCGCTTCACGGCGTTTTTCCAACCCTTCAGCTTCGTGTTTCGGGTCTTGTCGTCCATGTTCGGTTCAAACCGGCGATCGCGCGCCCAAGCCTTGGCGAAACCTTCACGGTCCGGCCACACACCGGCACGGCTGCCTGCGAGCCATGCGGCGCCGAGTGCCGTGGTTTCCAGGATCGTCGGACGGTCCACCGGCGCATCCAGCAGATCGGCCAGCCGCTGCATCGTCCAATCGGAGGCGACCATGCCGCCATCGACGCGCAGCACCGTATTCTGGCCGCTGCCGCTGCGCCAATCCTTGTGCATGGCGTCCAGAAGATCCCGAGACTGGTAGCAGACGGCTTCCAGCGCCGCCCGGACGATCTCCTCCGGGCCGCTGTTGCGGGTAAGCCCGAAGATCGCGCCGCGCGCATCCGGATCCCAATAAGGCGCCCCGAGACCGGTAAAGGCCGGTACGAGATAGACTTCCTGCAGCGGATCGGCCTTGGCCGCCAATTCGCCGGAATCGGAAGCACGCTGGATGGCCCTCAGACCATCGCGCAGCCATTGGACGGCGGCGCCTGCAATGAAGATGGAACCTTCGAGCGCATAAGTCGTCTCGCCGTTCAGCCTGTAGGCGATGGTGGTCAGCAGCCGGTTTTTCGAGCGCACCATATCCGCGCCGGTATTGAGCAGCGCAAAGCAACCGGTGCCATAGGTGGATTTCATCATGCCCCGCTCGAAACAAGCCTGGCCGATCGTCGCCGCCTGCTGATCGCCGGCGACGCCGAGGATCGGGATTTCGGCATCGAAGAGCGAGGGATCGGTTACGCCGAAATCGGCAGCACAATCCTTCACCTCGGGCAGCATCGTCGAAGGAACGCGCAGAATATCCAGCAGCTCGTCGTCCCATTCGTTGGCGCCGATATTATACATCAGCGTCCGCGAGGCATTGGTCGCATCGGTGACGAAGTTCTTGCCCCCCGTCAGACGCCAGATCAGGAAGGTGTCGATCGTGCCGAAGCAGAGCTCGCCCTTGGAAGCGCGGGCGCGCGCACCCCTAACATTGGACAGCAGCCAGGAAAGTTTCGTTCCGGAGAAATAGGGATCGAGCAGCAGGCCGGTACGGCGGGTGAAGAGCTTTTCCAGATCCTGTCGCTTGAGCTTTTCGCAATAGCTTGCCGTACGGCGATCCTGCCAGACGATGGCGTTATGAATCGGCTTGCCCGTCTCGCGATCCCAGACGACGACAGTCTCGCGCTGATTGGTGATCCCGAGCGCGGCGATATCCTTGGCGGTAATGCCGGCGGCTTCGATGGCCTTGCGAACGGTGACGAGGACGGATGACCAGATCTCCTCCGGGTCATGTTCGACCCAGCCCGGCTTCGGATAATGTTGGGTGAACTCTTTCTGTCCGACACCGGCAACTTTCATCTTGCCGTCGAAAACGATGGCCCGCGTCGACGTCGTCCCCTGGTCGATCGCCAAGACATAACCGCTCATGCATTCCTCCCTGTTTTCTTGAGATCAACAGATACGCGAGCAAAACGAATGTGAAAAGAAAGCAAAACGAAATTATTCGCAGAAACCCGCTTTCCCACTTATGCCATGGCGGTCGGCAGCATCGCGAAAGAACCTGACGGCGATACGATTGCCATGTTCGCGGGTTTGGGACTAGGTTCAAACGCTTTTGCATTGCAGCAGGAAGCTGCGCTGTCCAAGGAGAGGATCATGGCAAGAACAGTTGTCGTCACCGGTTCCACGAGCGGTATCGGCCTCGCGATCGCGGCGGCCTTCGCCGCTAAGGGTGATAACGTCGTCATCAACGGCTTCGGAAAGCCCGAGGAAATTGACGCGATCAAGAACAGGCTGGAAGCCTCGGGCGGCGGCAAGGCGATCTATCATCCGGCCGACATGACCAAGCCTGCCGAGATTGCTGATCTGATCGCGACGGCCAACTCCACCTTCGGCAGCGTCGATGTTCTCGTCAACAATGCCGGTATCCAGCATGTTGAGAAGATCGAGGATTTCCCGATCGAAAAGTGGGACCAGATCATCGCGATCAATCTGTCCAGTTCCTTCCATACCATTCGAGCGGCAATCCCGCTGATGAAGGCGAAGAAGTACGGCCGCATCATCAACATCGCTTCGGCGCATGGCCTTGTCGCCTCCCCCTTCAAATCCGCCTATGTCGCCGCAAAACATGGTATATTGGGCCTGACCAAGACGGCAGCGCTCGAGCTTGCCGAATTCGGCGTCACGGTAAATGCCATTTGCCCAGGCTACGTCCTGACCCCGCTTGTCGAAAAGCAGATCCCGGACACGGCAAAGGCCCGCGGCATGACCGAGGAGCAGGTCAAGAACGAGGTCATCCTCAAGGCCCAGCCCACGCATGAATTCGTCAAGGCCGAGGAGGTCGGCGCCCTGTCGCTCTACCTTGCAAGCGACGAGGCACGCCAGGTGACCGGGACACACGTCTCGATTGACGGTGGCTGGACCGCAGAATAACCATATACGGTTAGGGCCGGATTCGTGCCAGCACCTCCGGCCCTGACAAACGAAGAATAAACGGGAACGACATGAGCGACAGCATCCGCTTTATCCTCAACGGCGAGGATATCACGCTATCTAGCCTGCGCCCCACCGAGACGCTGCTCGACTTCCTGCGCCTCAAGCGGCGCCTGACTGGAACCAAGGAGGGATGCGCGGAAGGCGATTGCGGCGCCTGTACCGTACTCGTTGGCCGGCTGATCGATGGCGGGCTTCACTATGAGTCGGTCAATGCCTGCATCCGCTTCGTCGGCTCGCTGCATGCAACGCATGTCGTCACCGTCGAGCATCTTGCCGCCAAGAACGGCACCCTTCATCCGGTACAGCAGGCCATGGTCGATTGCCACGGCTCGCAATGCGGCTTCTGCACGCCGGGCTTCGTCATGTCGCTTTATGGCCTCTGGCTCACCACGGAAAAGCCGAGCCGCGCGCAAATCGAAAAGTCGCTCCAGGGCAATCTCTGTCGATGCACCGGCTATGAGCCGATCATCAAGGCGGCCGAGCAGGTCAGCCAGAAGCGGCCAAGCGCGCTCTTCGACCCGCTGGAGAGGACGAGAGCCGATATCATCGCCCGCTTGTGGGCGATGCAGGGCGGCGATACCATCGAGATTACCGAGGGCGAAGATCGCCTCATCGTGCCCGGTTCCGTCTCGGCGCTGGCACAGGTGCTCGCCGACGAACCGAAGGCAACCGTTGTCGCCGGCTCGACCGATGTCGGGCTCTGGGTCACGAAACAGATGCACCGGCTCAATCCGGCCGTCTTCATCAACCACCTGACAGATCTGCAGAAGATCACGGTGGAAGCGAACGGGCTGAGCATCGGCGCCGGCGTTACCTACAGCCGCGCCTTTGCTGTGATCGCAGAAAAGATCCCGGCCCTCGCCAACCTCATCAACCGCATTGGCGGCGAGCAGGTGCGCAATATGGGCACCATCGGCGGCAATATCGCCAACGGTTCGCCGATCGGCGACACACCGCCGCCACTGATCGCTCTTGGCGCAACGGTCAAGCTTCGTTCGACGGCGGGCACGCGCGGCCTGCCGCTGGAAGATTTCTTCATCGATTACGGCAAGCAGGACCGCAATCCCGGCGAGTTCGTGGAGGGCATCTTCGTGCCGTACCCGGCGGAAGATGCGCATTTCGCCGTTTACAAGATCTCCAAGCGCCGCGACGAGGATATTTCGGCCGCCTGCGGCGCTTTCTATCTGTCGCTGGATGCAGCCCGCAATGTGGCCGATATCCGCATCGCCTTCGGCGGCATGGCCGGCACGCCGAAGCGCGCCCGCAGCGTCGAGGCAGAACTGATCGGCAAGCCGTGGACGGAGGCGGCCGTCACCGCTGCGCGCGACGCCTTCGACAACGACTACACGCCGCTGACCGACTGGCGCGCCTCGGCCGACTATCGGCAATTGACCGCCAAGAACCTTCTCATCCGCTTCTACCTTGAGACGGCCGGTGCGCCGCAGGAATTGAAGCGCTTCGCGACTGCGGAGGCCTGAGCCATGGACAAATCCACTTTCGAAGAACCCAAGGTCGTCATCAACGGGTCGATACATGGCTCGCTGCGCCATGATTCCGCACACAAGCATGTGACCGGAGCCGCCGATTACATCGACGATATTCCCGAGCCTGCCGGGCTGCTGCACGGCGCTCTCGGTCTTTCCGACCGCGCCCATGCCGAAATCGCCGGCTTCGACCTCTCGGCCGTCAAAGCCTATCCGGGCGTCGTCTGGGTGTTCACCGGCGCCGATATTCCCGGCGTCAACGACACCAGCTCCAACGGCATGCATGACGAACCGCTGCTTGCGGAAACTAAAGTCGAGTTTCATGGGCAGCCGATTTTCGCTGTTATCGCCGAGACCAGAGATGCCGCCCGGCGGGCTGCGCGCCTTGCTAAGGTAGAGTATCGCGACCTGCCGCATTGGAGCGATATCGACGGCGCACTCGCCAATGGTGCACCGCTCGTCTACGAGCCGATGACACTGAAGCGCGGCGAGCCGGAAACCGAAATGGCCAACGCCAAGCATCGCATCAAGGCGCAGATGCGCATCGGCGGCCAGGAGCATTTCTACCTCGAAAGCCACATCGCTGTGGCGATCCCCGGCGAAGACGACGAAGTTGCCGTCTGGTCTTCGACGCAGCATCCGAGCGAAATTCAGCATATCGTCGGCCATGTCCTCGGCATCCCGTCCAACGCTGTGACAGTCAATGTGCGCCGCATGGGCGGCGGCTTCGGCGGCAAGGAAACGCAGGGCAACCAGTTTGCGGCGCTGGCCGCCGTCGCCGCCAAGAAGCTTGGCTGCGCCGTAAAATTCCGGCCTGACCGCGACGAGGACATGAGCGCAACGGGCAAGCGGCACGACTTTCTGGTGGATTACGAAGTCGGCTTCGACGATGACGGCCGCATCCACGCGGTCGATGCGACCTATGCCGCTCGCTGCGGCTTCTCATCCGATCTGTCCGGCCCGGTCACCGATCGCGCGTTGTTCCATGCGGATTCCAGCTATTTCTACCCGCATGTGCATCTGGTTTCCAAGCCGCTGAAGACGCATACCGTCTCCAACACCGCCTTCCGCGGCTTCGGCGGCCCGCAAGGCATGGTCGGCGGCGAGCGCATGATCGAAGAGATCGCCTATGCGCTCGGCAAGGACCCGCTGGAGGTGCGTCGCGCCAATTTCTACGGCCAGCCCGGCTCCGGCCGGACGCTGACACCCTATCATCAGGAAGTCACCGACAACATCATCAATCGCATCGTCGATGAGCTGCAAACGTCATCCGACTATCAGGTGCGGCGCAACGCCATCATCGAGTTCAACCGCTCCAGCCGTTTCATCCGTAAGGGGATTGCGCTGACGCCGGTGAAATTCGGCATCTCCTTCACCATGACCGCCTTCAACCAGGCCGGCGCATTGGTGCATATCTATCAGGACGGCTCCATCCACCTGAACCATGGCGGCACCGAAATGGGCCAGGGCCTCTATACCAAGGTGGCACAGGTTCTTGCCGACAGTTTCCAGGTCGATATCGACCAGGTGAAGATCACCGCCACCACGACCGGCAAGGTGCCGAATACATCGGCGACGGCCGCTTCGTCCGGCTCCGACCTGAACGGCATGGCCGCCTTCGATGCCGCTCGGCAAATCAAGGAACGGCTCGTCGCCTTCGCCGTCGAGAAATGGGGCGTTGGCGCCGAGGAGGTGCAATTCCTCCCCAATCGGGTGCGGGTCGGTGAAACGGAGATCCTCTTCCCGGATTTCGTCAAACAGGCCTATTTCGCCCGTGTCCAGCTTTCGGCCGCCGGCTTTTACAAGACGCCGAAGATCCATTGGGATCGCAAGGCCGGTCGCGGCACGCCCTTCTATTACTTCTCCTATGGTGCCGCCTGCTCGGAAGTGTCGATCGATACATTGACCGGCGAATATTTGATCGACCGCACAGACATCCTCCACGATGTCGGCCGCTCCCTCAATCCGGCGATCGATATCGGGCAGGTCGAAGGCGCCTTCGTGCAGGGCATGGGCTGGCTGACGACCGAGGAACTCTGGTGGGATGACAAGGGGCGCCTCCGCACGCATGCGCCTTCCACCTACAAGATCCCCCTCGCTTCCGACCGGCCAAAGATCTTCAACGTCCGCCTGGCTGAGTGGTCTGAAAACACGGAAGCCACCATCGGCCGCTCGAAGGCCGTCGGCGAGCCGCCCTTCATGCTCAGCATCTCGGTGCTCGAAGCGCTATCGATGGCAGTCGCCAGCGTCGCGGATTACCGCGTCTGCCCTCGCCTCGATGCGCCGGCAACGCCGGAGCGGGTGCTGATGGCGGTCGAGCGGCTCAAGGGGATATGATGCCTTCTGTGCCAAAATGCTGGCATGCAGAAAGTTGGAAGTCACAATGGGAAATCGCGTTTGATGGTGCATACCCCCTCCGTTACGGAGTAACGGAGGGGGTATGCACTCTCCACTCATTTCAAGGGTCCTAACTCATAGCCCCCGCCATTCAAAAACTTCCCACGCGAAGGCCTGGGGCGGCGAGAAAGAATGGCTCAAACGTCTGACACTTCCGATTGACGGATCGGCAACACAGACAAGAGCCCGGAAGTCATCGCCGTCATGACTGCCGCCGAACTCCTGACGGCGCTCGCCGCCTATCGAAGCCGATCATCCTGATAGTGCGGCTCGCGCCCGTCAAGAAAGCCGAGATCGCGCTTCACCCGATCCGGCATCTCCTCAAGATCCAGATTCGGTGATGGCTCGGCACGCTTCGCAAGGACCTGCATCAACGATTCCAGAACCCGTGCCAGAACCGTGGATCGGGCTACTTCCACCTGTTCCACGACATAGCAATCCATGGCAACACCTCAATTAAACCAGCGATATGAATTGCAGTTTGGCGTGAAAAATGCTGAAATTCCAATTGAAGTATCGTCTATTCGCATAAAGAGAGCTTATCCATGAAGTTGTCCAAACGCTTCCCCCTGAATGCGCTCCGCGTCTTCGAAGCCGCCGCCCGGCTCGGCAGCTTTACGCGGGCCGGAGAAGAACTCGGCATGACACAGACGGCGGTCAGCTATCAGATCAAACTGCTGGAGGAGACAACGGGCGAGCCGCTTTTCTTGCGCCGTCCGCGGCAGATACTATTGACGGAGGCGGGAGAACAGCTGGCACCGAAAGTAGCCGAAGCCTTTGCCATGCTGCAGGACGCCATGGCCTCGATCAGCGGGGACGCCGAGACCACACTGCACATACACTCCACCCCCACATTCGCGTCCCAGTGGCTGGCTCGCCATATCGGCACCTTTCAGCTCAAACACCCCAAGATCGCCGTTCGTCTTGCCACTTCGGGATCGATCATCGATTTCGCGCGGGAACCGTCCGACATCGCCATCCGCGCAGGGCGCGGAACATGGCCTGGATTGCGAGCGCACCTGCTGATGAAGATGCGTTTCACACCCATGCTCAGTCCGGCCCTGGCAGCGACGATCGGCGGCGTGCACGAGCCGGCCGACCTCCTCAAGCTGCGCATCATCGATGCAGGCGATCCATGGTGGGTCCAATGGTTCCAGGAGGCCGGTGTGCCGGATCCCGGCCTTCAGGGAAGACCGCGCAGCCGGCTTGGCGCACAATCCTTCGAAGCGAGCGCCGCCATAGCGGGCCAGGGCGCCGCCGTGCTAACCCCGGAATTCTACGCAGATGACTTGGCCTCCGGTCGGCTGATCCAGCCCTTCGATCTGCTCTCGACCGACGGCTCCGATTATTGGATCGCCTATCCGGAAAACCGGCGTCACACACCACGCATCCGCGCGTTCAGGGATTGGATCCTCGGCGAATTCGGCATGCCGCTCGACTAACGCAAATCCAGTAAAAGTGCGCAGCGGTTTTCCGTCCGGAATGCGTAAAAACAAGGAGATAGAGCGGTTCAGAGATCGATGACGAGCTGAACCGCTCCAGAGCTCACTCGGACATGTCAGGCGCATAGAAGCAGCGCGGCGTATTCTCATCCGGAAACAGACAGAGATGATAGGCGCCATCCGGCGAGTGCATCGCTTTCTTCTGCGGCAGGGTGAAGATGTGCTCACGCGTCACGCTATGATGATCGCCGGGATTTATCGTTAGCCGATAGCCGCCAGGGATGATGGTGACCGTGCGCGAGGGGATCATCTCGCAATCCCCGCTCTCACCATCGCCGTTGCAACAATAGGGATCATAGGACCAGCCGGAAGGCGCGTCGTGCGCCATGGCAGAGGCTGCGAAAAGAAGAAAGACGAGCGCCAGAATACCACGCATGGGCAATTCTCCGTCGAAAAAATAGACGCTGCCGCGGACACGGCCCGCTCCAAGCAGCCGAGGGAATTTTAGTAAAAACTGCTATAACCTGATTTAATGCGCTCCCGACGCCCGACAAGATCGTAGCTTTCAGTCGGCGCATCAAACTCTCTCCTTCCATCCGACCCCAACATTTTGCAAAGTGCCGAGTCGAAGAAGGGAAAAGGGGAACGGAATGTATGAATACGCCATAGCGTGGGAATGGCTGGCTTTTGCCGTCCGTTGGTTCCACGTCATAACCGCCATAGCGTGGATCGGCTCTTCCTTCTATTTCATCGCGCTCGATCTCGGGCTCGTGAAGCGGCCGCATCTTCCGCCCGGGGCCCATGGCGAGGAATGGCAGGTTCACGGCGGCGGCTTCTATCATATCCAGAAATATCTCGTCGCCCCCGCGCAGATGCCCGAGCATCTGACCTGGTTCAAATATGAGAGCTATTTCACGTGGCTTTCCGGCTTCCTGATGATGTGCATCGTCTACTATGGCGGTGCCAATCTCTTCCTCATCGATCGGCACGTGCTCGATGTCGGCGTGCCCGTCGCGATCCTGATTTCGCTGGCGTCGCTCGCCGTCGGCTGGATCATCTACGACCTGCTCTGCAAATCGCCGCTCGGCAACAATACCTGGGGCCTGATGATCGTGCTCTATGCCGTTCTGGTCTTCATGGCCTGGGGATACACTCATCTTTTCACCGGCCGCGCAGCCTTTCTGCATCTCGGCGCGTTTACCGCGACGATCATGTCGGCCAACGTCTTCATGATCATCATCCCCAATCAGAAGATCGTTGTCGCCGATCTCATCGCCGGCCGCACGCCGGACCCGAAATACGGCCGCATCGCCAAGCAGCGTTCGCTGCACAACAACTACCTGACGCTGCCCGTCATCTTCTTCATGTTGTCGAACCACTACCCCCTGGCTTTCGGCACGGCCTACAACTGGGTCATCGCAGCGCTGGTATTCCTGATGGGCGTTACCATCCGCCACTGGTTCAACACGACGCATGCCCGCCAGGGACGTCCGACCTGGACCTGGATCGTCACGCTCGTCCTCTTCATCGTCATCGTGTGGCTCTCGACCGTTCCGAAAGTGCTGACCGGCGAAAAGGAAGCCAACGCCGTCTCGCCGGCTTTCCAGCAATTCGCCTCGGACCCGCATTTCCCGGCCGTCAAGCAGATGATCTCGACGCGCTGTTCCATGTGCCACGCGGCAGAACCCGTTTATGAGGGAATTGTCCGCCCGCCGAAGGATGTCAGGCTGGAAAATGACGAAGAAATCGCTATGCATGCCCGGGAGATCTATATCCAGGCCGGGCGCAGCCATGCCATGCCTCCGGGCAACGTTACCGATGTGACGCCCGAGGAGCGCAAATTGCTGGTCGCCTGGTTCGAAAGCTCCATCGGAGAAAAAAGCCAATGACCACTCTTCTGCGCGGCCGCCTGCTTTCCTTCAAGCGCCTGCCGCAAAGCCTCGATGATACGGACAGCTACGCTTACGAAAGCGATGGCGGTCTGCTGATCGAAGACGGCGTGATCGCCGCGACCGGTCCCTACACTGATATCAAGGCGCAGGCGCCGGACGACGCCACCGAAATCGATCACCGCCCGCATCTCATCCTGCCGGGCTTCATCGACATGCACCTGCACTTCCCGCAGATGCAGGTGATCGCCTCCTATGCCGCCAACCTGCTGGAATGGCTGAACACTTATACCTTCCCCGAGGAATGCCGCTTTGTCGAAAGCGCGCATGCGGAGCGTATCGCCACGCATTTTTACGACGAGATGATCCGCCACGGCACCACGACGGCCGTCGCCTACTGCTCGGTGCACAAGACCTCCGCTGACGCCTATTTTGCCGAAGCCATGCGGCGCAACATGCGCATGGTCGGCGGCAAGGTGATGATGGACCGCAATGCTCCGCAAGGCCTGCTCGACACGCCCGAGATGGGCTATGACGAGACCCGTCAGGTGATCGCCGACTGGCACGGCAAAGGCCGCAACCATGTGGCCATCACGCCGCGTTTCGCCATCACCTCCACGCCGGCGCAGATGGAGGCGACTGCAGCCCTCGCCCGAGAATTCCCGGATCTGCATATTCAGACGCATCTTTCGGAGAACCACGACGAGATCGCCTTCACCTGCGAACTCTACCCGGAAGCGATCGACTATACCGATATTTATGCGCGCTACGGGTTGCTTGGGCCCAAGAGCCTGTTCGGCCATGCGATCCATCTCTCCGAGCGCGAAGCCGATGCCATGAGCGAGGCCGGCGCGGTCGCGGTACATTGCCCGACCTCGAACCTGTTTCTCGGCTCCGGCCTCTTCCCGCTAAAGGCACTGGCACGCCGCGAAAAACCCGTCCGCATCGGCGTCGCCACCGATATCGGCGGCGGCTCCAGCTATTCCATGCTGCGTACCATGGACGAAGCCTACAAGATCCAGCAGCTGCTCGGCGAGCGCCTGAATCCACTCGAAAGCTATTATTATATGACGCGCGGCAATGCGGAATCACTCTCCCTCGTCGACAAGATCGGCACGCTCGACACCGGCACCGAAGCCGACCTCATCGTCCTCAATGCCGCCGCGACACCGGCCATGGCGCTGAAGATGGAGGTGACGAAGAGCCTCACCGAGGAGCTGTTCCTGTTGCAGACCATGGGCGACGACCGCGCCGTCGTCGAAACCTACGTCGCCGGAAAGCCGATGAAATCGACCCTGCAATAAGGCAATCCGAACCCGCCATCATGTAACCATCCAGAAGGCAGAGAACCATGACCGCGCCGCTTACCATCGCCGAACTGAAGACGCTTGCCGAGCGGCGCGTGCCGAAAATGTTCTTCCAATATGCCGATTCCGGCTCATGGACGGAATCGACCTACCGGGCGAACGAGGCGGATTTCGCCAAGATCAAGCTGCGTCAGCGCGTCCTCGTCGACATGTCCGACCGGTCGCTCGCAACCACAATGGTCGGCCAGAAGGCCTCCATGCCGGTGGCGCTGGCTCCGACGGGCCTTACCGGCATGCAGCATGCCGATGGCGAGATGCTGGCAGCCCGGGCTGCGGAGGAATTCGGCATTCCCTTCACTCTGTCGACCATGAGCATCTGCTCGATCGAGGACATCGCTTCGGTCACGAAACAACCCTTCTGGTTCCAGCTCTACGTCATGAGGGATCGCGATTTCGTCCTGAACCTGATCCAACGAGCGAAGGCGGCGAAATGCTCGGCGCTCGTGCTGACGGCCGACCTACAGATCCTCGGTCAACGCCATAACGACATCCGCAACGGGCTTTCTGCGCCGCCGAAAATGACGGTCAAGAACCTCTGGCAGATGGCGACGCGGCCGGGCTGGTGCATGAACATGCTGAAGACCAAACGCCACTCCTTCGGGAATATCATCGGCCATGCCAAGGATATTTCCGACATGACGACGCTGGCGCACTGGACGCATTCGCAGTTCGACACCAAGCTCTCCTGGAGCGATGTCCGCTGGATCAAGGAGCAATGGGGTGGCCCGCTCATCATCAAGGGCATTCTCGATGTCGAGGATGCGAAGGCGGCCGTCGATACCGGCGCCGATGCCATCATCGTCTCCAACCATGGCGGCCGGCAGCTCGACGGTGCCCGCTCCTCCGTCAGCATGCTGCCTGACATCGTCGATGCCGTCGGTGACAGGATCGAGGTCCATATGGATGGCGGTATCCGCTCCGGTCAGGATGTGCTCAAGGCCGTAGCCCTCGGCGCCAAGGGCACCTTCATCGGCCGCCCCTTCCTCTATGGTCTGGGCGCCATGGGTAAGGAAGGCGTGACGCTGGCGCTGGAGATCATCCGCAAGGAGCTCGATATCTCGATGGCGCTCTGCGGCAAGCGGGATATCAAGACGGTGGATCGGTCGATCCTAGCCGATCTCTAGCGCAACCAGCCCGTCGCCAGACCGCTCGCCCATTCGGCGCGGCTATTCTGCGCCGCGAGCCTCGCCATCGCCATGTGGTCATAAGCGACCTGCCGGAAGATCGGCAGCCAATGATCGGCCTTCTTTTCCAGAATGACATAGGAGGCAAAGGGATGGCCGACTTCGACCTTGTGATAATGAGGCAGGTCGTCGTCATAGGCGGGGCAGCCGACACTGCCGGGATTGACGATAAGACGTCCATCGGAAAGCCTGACGATACGTGGAATATGCGTGTGTCCGCACAGAATCAGCGGAAAATCGATGCCGGCGGCAAGCGCTTCGATTTCCTCGAGCGGCTTCTGATAAACGTGACCGTCAGCAGAGACGGATTCCAGCCAATAGACGTTATCTGCTGCCGGTGTCGCGTGGCAAAGATAGGCTTCGTTTCTGTAGACGGCACTGAAAGGCAGGCTGCGCAGCCAGTCGAGATGACGTTCGGACAGTTCAGCATAAGCGGCCTTATCGGAAACATGCAGCGTCTCCGGCGCCTGTTCAATCAGATATCGGTCGTGATTGCCGCGCACCGTCAATGCATCCAGGGCCAGAAGCAGATCGGCGGTCTTTCCGGCGGTCAGCGGCCCGCTGAAGCAATCACCGAGATTGACGATATCGCTGATACCTTGGCTTCGAATATCCTCAAGCACCGCCTCAAGCGCTAGATGATTGCCATGAACATCCGCAATGGCCGCGAAGCGCAAGTCTCAGCTCCCGCGATAGGTTGAATAGCCATAGGCCGAGATCAGCAAGGGTACATGATAATGCGCTGTCGTATCGGCAATGCCGAAACGGATCGGCACCAGATCGAGGAAGGCGGGCTCGGGCAGCGTCGCGCCGCTCGCACGCAGATAATCCCCTGCCCGGAACAGCAGCTCGTAGGTACCGGCGGCGAAACTGTCGCCGATCAGGATCGGCCCACCATCCACGCGCCCGTCTGAATTGGTCGTCACCGTCTTCAGATGCGTGCGGGCATCACCCTCGATCCTGAAAAGATCGATGGTCAGGCCTTCGGCCGGCTTGCCGAGGGCTGTATCGAGCACATGGGTGGTCAGTCCGGTCATAGCGTCGGCGCTCCGATGGAGAAGGGCGTGTCGAAGAAATATTCCTCTAGATTGTTTCCAGGTCCATCCCGATCGACAACAAGAAAGTCGCTCTTCTCGCTAAGCGCCATCAGCGGATAATGCCAGGCATTGACTCGATAGTTTACACCCTGATCTCCGCGAGCCAGAAAGGCCTGCGGCCTGCCGGGCTTGCCACCCTCATCCTGCGAGACGACAACGAGAAACGGTCGGCCGTTCAACGGTATGAAACACTGGCTGCCGAAAGGATGGCGCTCCATCATCTCGATCGAGAAGGGAAAGGCACGCGGCTGGCCGCGAAAGATGTTCAGGATAACCCGAGCCCCGTCGCCGATGGCTTCGGCGCTCGATAGCGCATGGAAGCGCTCCGTCGTCCCGCCATTGATGAATCGCATGGTTGCCGGATCAGCCTCGATCACATCGCCGAACGGTGCGAATGCGGCCTTTGTCAAAGGTTGAATGTCTAGATGCTGTGTCATTCTATGATTATTCGCCTTCCGCTCGCCAGTGGCGAATGGAGTCCAGTTGCAGGAGCAACTCCGGAAGAGATTTGTGGGCGAGATCCCAAAGGGTCGTCAACTCGATGTCGAAATACCCTTGCCCAATCCGATTCCTGAAGTCGCGCACCACTTGCCAAGGCAGATCCGGATGGTCAACGACAAACTCCGGATATTCTTCCGCAATGCGCGCAGCCGCCTCGCCGATCAGCATCAGATTCATGCCGACGGCACGCTGCTTTTCGACCATCTTGAAAAAAGCGTCCCTATCTGTCCCCTGCAGAAACTGACCGATTTCAGACCCGGCCCGCTGCATACGATCAAGATGGGCAATCAGCCGATCCAAGCTCATGTCACACGGCTCCCCTCCAGCCAATCTTTAAGCGATGAGCGAAGTGAATGACAGCTCGCCATTATCGCCGAAATGCCCGTATCGAGATTTGGGGAGGAAACACCTGCCGCACGTCAGCTCTCCGGAAGCATGGATTGTAGGCGCAGCAGAGCAATCTTCTCCACTTGCGCCGTTGCCGTCGCAAACTCGGCGTCCCGATCATTGCCGATCCGCGTCTCGAAGGCGGCAAGGATATCGTCCTTGCCGAGACCCTTGACCGCAATGATGAAGGGAAAGCCGAATTTGGCCACATAGGCGCTATTGAGCTCGGTGAAGCGGGCATGCTCCGCCGGGCTGAGCCGGTCGAGCCCGGCGCCCGCCTGCTCCTTGCGGCTGTCCTCGGTCAGCTCGCCGGCGATAGCCAGCCGGCCGGCGAGATCGGGGTGAGCCCTCAGGACGCCAAGCCGCTCGTCAGCACTCGCCGTACGGAAAACTCGCACCAGGGCGCCATGCACGCCGCCCGAGGTCAGCGGCTCGACGATGGCGCCGGCCCCATAGGCGCGCTCCGCGATGAAGGGAGAGTGCTCGAAGACGCCGCCGAAGCGGCTTACGAATTCATCGCTCGAGATCATCTCAGCGCCCGCTCGCGGGAAGATGATGTTCGTGCCAATGCTTGGCGATCTCGATACGCCGGGGGACCCAGACCTTGTCATGTTTCAGCACATATTCGATGAACCGGCGCAATGCCGCGGCGCGACCGGGCCGGCCAACGAGGCGGCAATGCAGGCCGATCGACATCATCTTTGGGCTGCCTTCTTTGCCTTCTTCATAGAGCGTGTCGAACGCATCCTTGAGATAGGTGAAGAACTGGTCGCCTGAATTGAAACCCTGCGGCGTGGCAAAGCGCATGTCGTTGGTTTCGAGCGTGTAGGGGATGATCAGGAACGGCTTGCCGTTCGCGCCATCGACCCAGAAGGGCAGATCATCTGCATAGGAATCGGAGGAATAGAGAAAGCCGCCCTCCTCCATGACGAGCCGCAGCGTATTGTCTGATGGCTTGCCCTGATACATGCCGTAAGGCCGTTCGCCGGTGATCTCGGTATGCAGCCGCACCGCCTCCTGAATATGCTTGCGCTCCAGATCCTCGGAAAAGTCCTTGTATTCCAGCCAGCGGTAACCGTGGCTGGCGATTTCCCAACCGGCTTCCTTCATGGCGGCGACCGCTTCGGGATTGCGCGCCATGGCAAGCGTCACGCCATAGACCGTCGCCTGAACCTTGAGTTCGGTGAACATACGCCACAGCCGCCAGAAGCCGGCGCGCGAGCCATATTCGTAGATCGATTCCATGTTGAGGTTGCGCTGGTTCGGCCAGGAAGCGGCGCCGACGATCTCCGACAGCAGGTTTTCCGAGCCCGGATCGCCGTCGAGAATGCAGCTTTCCCCGCCCTCTTCGTAATTGATCACGAATTGCACCGCGACGCGGGCATCGCCAGGCCATTTCGGGTCGGGAGTGTTGCGGCCATAGCCGATGAGATTGCGGGCGTAATTTTCCGACATTGAAGCACCTTCTTGAATAAGCAGAACGGTAGCATCCATGCAGCGAAAGTCGAGATGGAAAGTGGGAAAATCACTTTCTCTTCAATGGCAAGCGGCCAGGCCGAACAGCACCCGCGAAGCTAGGCAATCTTGCGCGCACTCACCTTGCCCATCGGATGCAGGGAATGCACCCGGAAGGGGCCGCCGGAACCGTCCTCGATCATCAAGGCGATGTTTGAAATGGGGATCGGCGCGGCAAGTGCGGGCTCGAAGAAGTCGCGCAATGCCCGTTCGATGCGCTGCATGTCGCCGGGGCTGACCGTGCCGGTCAGCATCATCTGAAAGCGGAATTCGTCCATCACATGCGGATGGCCCCATCGATGCAGGTTGGCGAACTGCGTCGCCGAAAGACCGTCCGGATCGATGCGCTCGATCTCCGCCTCGGTCAGCGGCGCGCGGTAGAGGTCGAAAGCCTGAACCAAAGAGGCAGCGAGAAAATGCATCTTCTGACTAGATTCGGACGGAACGAGGCCGAGAGCGCCACCGAGCCGCGCAACTTCCAGCCGCGGAATTTCGAACGGCGCGACCGAGCCGGAAAAGCGCATGAGATCGCGCAGCAACGAGGCCTCGGACATGTCTTCCGCCAACCTGAACGGCGCCTTCAGCAAGCCCATGAAACCATAGCGACGGGGAACGGCGGTATAAAAGGCGATCTCATGGATCCCCAGCCCGCGAATGGCAGGCGGATCGACCATCTCGCCGGAATAGACGTTGCGGCCCAGCCAATTTGCGGCCGCAAGCGTCAGCGGATCACTCGCAGACGGCGTGAAGCAAATGGCGTAGCGCATAAAAATTCCTCCAAAGCACGACAGTCCGGCTGACCAAACCGGGTTCCGACGGCCAAGGAGATAGGTGATTTGCGTGACAAATTGACGACCCGAAAGGGCGTATATTCACGTTTTATGTGATACGACTGTAATATGACTTGCCAAAGTGAATGACTGCGGCAACTTGAAGCAACCGGGCATATTTGCGGCCTCGCACACAGCTGCTTCCGCTAGCCGATGCGCCAATCCGAAGCTCACTTTGAAGCCGCCGGTCAGGGCGATCAGCGACGGATGGTCGGGATGAGCACCCACCATCGGGTCGCGATCGACCGCCTTCGGTCGCAAGCCAGCCCAGCGTTCGACCACCTCCGCCCCAGCCAAAACCGGCGCCATCGCACGGGCTGCAGCCAGCAGATCATCCAGCTGACCGTCGGTAGCTAATGGGTCTTCGAAGCGGTTCTCGCTGGTGCTGCCGACTGCGACCAGCCCGCCCTCATGCGGAACGATATAGAGGCCATCGCGAAAGATGACCGGAAGGCTGCCGTCGATATCCGCCTTGAGCAGTGCGGCCTGCCCCTTGACCGGTTGCCCGAGGGCTGATTTGCGATTGTGCGTCAGCCCATCCAGGATCGGGAAAGACTTGTAACCGGCCGCCAGAATGCAGCGGTCGAAATGGATATCCTCTCCACTTGTGACAGCAACACCCCCATCCGGATCGATCCGATCAATGTTCAGGCCTTCAACAAGCCGCACATACCTCGCGGTGGCAAGAAATCTCTGAAGCACGTCCAGCAAGGCACGCGGGGCTACGCGCGCCGCAAGCGTATCGAAGACGAAGCCGCTTTCGCCAGCGGCGGGATCGATCCAGCCCGGAACGGGCGCAGCATCGAGCACCTGCCATTGAAATTCGCGCCTGCCCTGATGCCAATGCGTTTCAGCATCGCGCTGATGACCGAGCGCAATCTGTCGCAGGTGCGGCTTCGGCAGCGGGATCAGGCGGCCGGCGCGACGGTAGCCGGCGGAAAGTCCGGTCGCCGCCTCCAGCACCGCAACCTCCTCCTCCAGAGACAGGAGCGCATCGAACTGAAACTGCTTCTTTTCGGACCACTTGTCCGGCATATGCGGCATCAACGCGCCAAGCAGGCCGCCGCTCGCCCCCTGCCCGAATCCGCCGGCATCGACCAGCAGCGTTTGAATGCCGAGACGTTCGGCATGGACGGCCGCCCATAAGCCCATGATGCCGCCCCCGACGATCAACAGATCGACGGACGATTGACCGGCAGGTCTTGGAGGACTATCGGCTCTTTCCATGACAGATCCAGTTTCCAATCGGACTGATGCGTCCGAGACCAACGCGGCAAGCCCGGAGCTCGAATGGCGCGACGGCGATATGCCCTATTCGCCGGCTTTTGGCGACCATTTTTATTGCCAGACCGATGGTCGGCTTGAATGCGGCCATGTCTTCCTCGCCGGCAATGGCCTGCCCGCGCGCTGGGAGCAGCAGCGAAATTTCTTGATTGGTGAGCTTGGCTTTGGCACTGGCCTGAATTTCTGCGAGACATGGCGCCAGTGGCGGCAGCAGGCGACGCCGGGCTCGGAACTGCACTTCATGTCCTTCGAGCTCTACCCGATGCGTGCCGAGGAGATCGACCGCGCCCTAACGCATTGGCCCGAGATCGACAGCGAGCGTCAGGCTCTGGTCGCCGCATGGCCCGCCGATCCGCAAGGTGTGGTGTCTCTGCAACTCGACGCCCATACACGTCTCACCGTCGTCTGCGGCCTAGCGCTGGATGGCGTAAGCAATGCGCAACCGGGCTTCGACGCCTGGTATCTCGATGGCTTCGCGCCATCGCGCAATGCCGACATGTGGTCGCTGGAACTGATGCAGATGCTTTGCGGCAAGACGGTTTCGAACGGCACCTTCGCCACCTATGCGGCCGCCGGTTTCGTGCGCCGCAATCTTCAAGCCGCAGGCTTCACCGTCGAGCGACGGCAAGGCTTCGCCGGCAAGCGGGAAATGCTCTGCGGCGTCAAGCCGGCCTAGTTGTTGGAGCGATCGGCCCGAAGAGCCCCATCGTCAAGCCAGCGCTGGATCTTTCCTTCGAGAAGCTCGGGGCTGATCGGCTTCGACATGCAATCGTCCATGCCCGCCTCCATGCACATCACGCGATCCACCTCCAGCGCTTGTGCCGTCACGCCGATGATGGGCACATGCCAGCCTTGGCCGGCCTGTGCCTCGAACTGACGGATCATCCGCGTTGCCTGATGACCGTTCATGACCGGCATGGAGACATCCATCAGGATCAGCGCAGGCCCTAACTGGCGCCACGAGTCCACAGCCGCCTGACCGTTTTCCACGACCAGGAAGCGCAGGTTCGTCGCTTGCAGGATCTGCGTGAAGACGATCTGGTTCACCTCGTTGTCTTCGGCCACGAGAACATCGATGCTGTTGCCGGGTCTTGCGGAAGTCATCTGCTCGGTGACCTGGATCGCAGCGGCTGCTTCGACGTCTATCGGCAGGCGCCGGGCCATGGGGCTCGGTGGCCTGCTCGCCTTGCGGCGCCTTGATGTGCGGACGACGTCGATGATCGTATTGCGCAGCACATTGGCGCGCGCGGGTTTCATCAGATGCACCTGGCCGTTGACTGCGGTGAACTCTTTTTCGGAGCCGACCGTCCCCATCGATGTCAGAAACATCACCGGCAGCGCATCAAAGCGGGGATCGGCGCGGACGGCATGCGCGACCTGATGGCCGTTCATGTCGCGCATATTATAGTCGATCATCACGGCATCAACAGGCACGCCCATATCGAAAGCGGCATTCAAAATGGCAAGGGCCGTGCTGCCATCCTCGGCGGCAAAGCTGTCAAAGCCCCATTGTCCGAGCTGTTCGGTCAAGATGCGCCGATGGATATCATGATCTTCGACGATCAAGATACCCGCGCCCTTGACGTCAGCCGGCAGATCCGGAGGCCTGCCGCGCTCGGCAACCAGTGGCATCGGCAAATGGACCGTGAAAACCGATCCCTTGCCCCATTCGCTTTCGACCGACAACGAGCCACCGAAAAGATCGACCAAGCCGGCGGTGATGGCGAGCCCGAGACCGGAACCTTCGAGGCGCCGCGCAAAAGATGAATCCGCGAGCGAGAATTTATCGAAGATGGTGGCAAGCTTCTCGTCTGGAATGCCGATGCCGGTGTCTTCGATGCGCAGCGTCAGCAGCACATCCTCGCCGGCTTCCGGCTGGCTATCCAGCTCGACAAGGACGTGACCGCGCTCCGTAAACTTTATCGCGTTACCGACAAGATTGGTCACGATCTGCCGGAAGCGCCCGGCATCGCCAAGTATTGCCGCCGGCACACCGGGCGCCGCACGTACGATCAGTTCGATATTCTTTTCCGATGCGGCAGCCGCCAGCAGCGCAGCGATATCCTCGACCGCCTCTATCGGGTCAAACGCCATCTTGCGCAGATGCATCTCACCGGTATCGATCCGCGAGAAATCGAGAATATCGTTGATGATGGTCAAAAGCGCATTGCTGGACTTGACGATAATATCGACGAAGGTCTTTTGCCGCGCGTCGAGACCGGTCTTGGCGAGCAATTCCGCCATGCCGAGAACCCCGTTCATCGGCGTGCGGATTTCATGGCTCATATGGGTGAGAAATTCGGATTTGGCCCGATCCGCCGCATTGCTGCGGGCCAGCAGGAGCTGCAGATCGGCCTCACGCTCCTTCATTTCGGTGACATCGGTCAGCACCACGGTCCATCGGCGATGCCCGCCGATCGCGGCTTCAAGCTGTATCCAGCGATCGCCGACGACCTGGAACACGCAGCAGATCGGCTTGCCTGTCCTGATGCTTTCGCCCCAGGACTGCCGCACAGCCTCCGGATCGTCGCCGAAATCGCCGCGAGCCGCGCAATAATCAAAAGCGGCGGACCATTTCCTACCGGCCTCCAGGAGCTCCGCAGGCAGCTTCAGCATGCGCTGCAGCGTGTCGTTTGCCAGGATGATCGTGCCGTCCTGAACAATCAGCAGGCCCTGCGACATGGCCTGCATCGCGTCGGCCACGAGCTCGCCGAGACGCTCAAGCGCCAGCCGTGTCTCGGTAATCTCCTGCGACTGTTGTTTCACGGAGGAAATGTCCGTGTAGGACATCAGTGTGCGGCCATTGGAAATTCGGCGCGCATCGATAATGACGGATTTGCCGTCGGCAAAATCTACTTCAGTCTGCAGGTGCGACCCAGCCTTACGCAGGGCAGCCAAACGCGCCTGATAGATATCTTCGACGCTTTGACTTTCGGGGCCGAAACGCTCCAGCGCGAAATGCCTGGCGATGAGATCGCGATAGGGCCGGCCCTCGAAACGCTCGTCCTTGGAGAACTCCCAGATTTCGTACCAAGCGTCGTTAACGTATTCTACGATGTAGTCGCTGTCATGGATCAGAACCCCGATCGGCATCGAACGGAGGATATTCTCGAGATCGTGGTGCAATGCCTCCGCACGCGCCTGCGCCTCGATGATTTGCATCTCTCGCTGCTTCAACGCCGAGATGTCGGTGACGGAGCCGATTGTGTAATGGCTGCCGTCGGCCGCCGTCGCCCGGTTGAGGCTGATTTTCACCGGTCGCCTCACCTGCTGCCGGTCGACCATTTCGCTTTCGAATTCCCGCCCGCACCCGTCCCTTAAGGCCGCCTCGTTTGCGGCAAAGAAATCATCGGCGCCTGCGTCAAACATCTCATGCTCGGTCTTGCCAAGCATCTCGGCACGATCGAGCCCGGTGATATCGGCATGGGCGGGATTGGAATAGATCAACCGATGATCGGCTCCGCGCACGAAGGTCGCGACCGGCAGATCCTCCAGAACGGTACGGAAGAAGCTGGTCTGGTCGGCCCCTGGGACGGAGTCGGGGGTGGCCGGCGCATCGAGAAACATGCCGAAGACATAGACGCGATCTTCAGAGGGAGCAAAGTTCTCGATCTGTATGCGCGAGCGCTGGTGGCCGGTAGCGTCGAAGCACAGCGCCGTCTCCTCCGACGAGAAGACAAGGGCGCGGCGCTCTTTGTCCTCCCTCTCGGCGCTCTCGCCCGAATCAAGGAGGTCGTGGCTGCGGTTGCCGATGAAATCGGAGACATCACGCCCGAAAAAACGCGCATAAGCTTCGTTGACGGCGACGTAGCGCAGCTCACTGTTCTTGATGTAGGCAGGCCTGTCCAGATTGGCGATCCGGCGGCATGCTATCTCCAGCAGTTCACCGTCCAGGGTCAAACGGAGCCTCTCTTCTCACCACGCATGATAGTTCATAAAGCGATGCTCTATCACAGATCGTTTTAACAAGGCGTTAACCATGTTTAGCCGCCAGGACGACGTAGCGCTCGGCCCCACGCATCGGGGAAATACGTGCAGCCCGATGCCTGTGCCACCGGGTGAGAGGAAGGGGTATGCCTACCTGCTCCCCGAGTGAAATCAAAAACTCTTCGCACTTCCATCATGAACAAAATTTAATGCCGCGCTCCATTTTTTAGCCGCGACTTCGCCCCGTTCTCCTCGCACCGTCAAGCTCGGCTTCGGCTGGGAGGCCTTTGTTTCGGAAAGGGATTTCGATGTCTGTGCTTCGCACTTTAACAACCGCCGGCTTAATCGCGCTGACGCTCGGCAGCGCCGCCGCCGTAACCACCACCAATGCCGGCGCCTCCGAGCGCGGCGCCTTCTTCGGCGGCCTGGCTGCCGGCGTTGTCGGCGGCGCTCTGGCCGCCGAAGCGGTACGGCCGGCATACCCGGCCTATCCTGCTTATTATCCGGCCTACCGGGCCTATCCCGCTTACTACGAAGGACCGGCCTATGAACGCGTCTATGTGCGCCCCTATCCCAGCTGCTATTGGGCCTGGCGCCACGATGGCTGGGGCCGCCCGTATCGGGTCGAGGTCTGCCGCTGAGGCTTGAACGCCGCAGGGTCCGCTACCCCTCCACTATCAACGATGCCGCCTGATTCGGCGGCATTTTCGTTGGCCTGTTGAAGAGCTTTTGCCCGCCCTCTTGACTTTAGCTGCAAAAAAGACCAAATGCGCCTCAGCTTTCACCTTCCGGCCGCCGCGTGAGCGTGCCCTGCGGGACTAGACGTACGCAAGAGAAGGACAAAAGCGCTTTAGATAATGAGACCGCACCCAAGGCGGTCAGATGCGCTGGAAAGCTTTTTCCAACTTACAAGTTCCCACTTCACGCGGGGTTCTTGACGCCAGAGACAGACCGGACCGCATGGTGCGACCCGGCCTTTTTGCTTTGGCGCCCCCGAAAGGTATTGAATTGACCGATTTTCACTCGCTTGGTCTCTCCAAGCAGATCGTCGATACGCTGTCGCAGAACAACTTCGCCACACCGACGCCGATCCAGGCACAGGCGATCCCGCTCGTTCTCCAGGGCCGCGATCTCGTTGGCCTCGCCCAGACCGGCACCGGCAAGACGGCCGCCTTCGGCCTGCCGATCATCGAAATGCTGTTGAAGGACCCCAAGCGCCCGGACAACCGCACTGTCCGCACGCTGATCCTCGCTCCGACCCGCGAGCTGGTGAACCAGATCGCCGACAACCTCAAGCTCTTCGTGCGCAAGACGCACTTGCGGATCAACCTCGTGGTCGGTGGCGCTTCAATCAACAAGCAGCAGCTTCAGCTTGAACGCGGCACCGATATTCTCGTCGCCACCCCGGGCCGCCTGCTCGATCTCATCAGCCGCCGCGCTTTGTCGCTCGGCCATGTCACCCATCTCGTCCTCGACGAGGCCGACCAGATGCTCGATCTCGGTTTCATCCACGATCTGCGAAAGATCTCGAAAATGGTCCCGGCCAAGCGCCAGACCATGCTGTTCTCGGCCACCATGCCGAAGGCGATCGCCGATCTCGCTTCCGACTACCTGACCGATCCGGTCAAGGTCGAAGTATCGCCTCCGGGCAAGGCGGCCGACAAGGTGGAGCAGTATGTCCACTTCGTCGCCGGCCAGAACCATAAGACCGAGATCCTCAAGGAAACGATCTCCGCCAATCCGGATGGCCGCGCCATGGTCTTCCTGCGTACCAAGCACGGCGCTGAGAAGCTGATGAAGCATCTCGACCATGTCGGCTTTGCCGCTGCCTCCATCCATGGCAACAAGAGCCAGGGTCAGCGCGAACGCGCCCTCAAGGCCTTCCGTGACGGCGAAATCCGCGTTCTCGTCGCCACCGATGTCGCCGCCCGCGGCATCGACATCCCCGGCGTTTCGCATGTCTACAACTATGACCTGCCGGAAGTGCCCGACGCCTATGTCCACCGCATCGGCCGCACCGCGCGCGCCGGCCGTGACGGCATCGCCATCGCCTTCTGCGCTCCGGACGAAATCCGCCTGCTGCGCGACATCGAGCGCCTGATGGGCATCGAGATCGCCGTTGCCAGCGGCGAGGCTCCGGCCGACCGTGGCCGTCCGGCTCGCGGCAACAATCGCGGCGGCGCCCGTGGTGGCCAGGGCCAGGGCCAGGGTCGTGGCGCCGGTCAGGGTCGCCCTGAAGGTCGTCCGGCTCGCCCGGCTCGTCGCCCCTTCTTCGACAAGGAAAACGGCGAGGCCCGCGGCCAGGCCGGCGAGCGTCAGGAGCGCCGTCCGCGCGAGGATCGTCCGCAGCGCGAAAACAACCGCAATGCCGATTTCCGCGGCCAGCGCCGCAACGAGCAGACGCCGCGCCCGGAAGTGGACAACGATCTCGTATCGACGTCCGATTTCCGTCCGGCACGCAAGCCGCATCACGGCAACTCCGCGAACGGCAACGGCGCAGGGCATGAAGGCGGCGCCCATCGCGGGCAGCGCCACTCCCATGGCCGCCCGGCGGGTCGTCACAATGAAGACCGCAACCAGAGCGGCCAGGGCGAACAGCGCAACGGCGGAAACGGCCGCGTGAAGCGCCGCAGCCCGGGCAATGGCGGCCAGCGCCGCGAACGCGCCTGATACACGATCAAAAAAGGGGGCGATTGGCCCCCTTTCCTTATTCTGTCATTCCATTTTATTCCGGCAGCACATCCGCCGTGCGCCGGTTGGTGAGATAAACGCCCAGCACCACGATGACCGTGCCGACGATGATCGGCAGCGTCAACGGTTCGCCAAAGGCGATCGCCGCTTCGATGGCGACGGCCGGCGGCATCAGATAGATCAGCGATGCCGCGCGCGAGACCTGCCCCCGGCGGATGAGATAGAGCAGCAGGCCGACAGCCCCCATCGACAGGCCGAAGACCGACCAGAGAAGGGACAGGATCGCCGTCTGCGTGCCGTCGAAGCGCAACCCTTCGAATATGAAGGCCAGCGGCACGGTTACGATCAATGCGCCGACATATTGCAAGGTTGCGATTGTGCGCAGATCGCCGGTCTGCAAATGGCGCTTCTGGTAGAGCGTTCCGTAGGTCACCGACACCATCGCCAGCAGATTGACGACGAGCGGGACCGCAGATTGCCAGAGATCGGCCGTCCCCGACGCAAGCAGCTTTGGTGATATCGCAATCGCGATGCCGAGAAAACCGAGCAGCAGGCCGAGGCGCTGGATCGGCTGCACGCGTTCACCGACGAGGAATGGCGCCGCCATGGCTGTCATCAGCGGCTGCAAAGCGGCGATGATACCAGAAATGCCGGCCGGAACACCCTCGGCGATCGCCCACCAGAGACCGGCCAGATAAATGCCATGCAGGAAGACGCCGGAATAAACAGCTCGAAACACGCTCGACCAATCGCGCGGCCACCGGGCGCCGGTTACAGAACAGACCAGCACGAAAGCCAGCGCTGACAGGCTGTAGCGGATCATCAGGAAGGTGAACGGACCCGAATGCAGCGAGGCATACTTGGCGACGATCCACCCTGTGGACCAGAGAAGCACGAAGATCGCTGGTGCAAGTCTATCGAGGGACATGAAAATCGAACCGATATATGTTTGGCGCGTAGGAACCGAATAGAGATCGAGTTCCGGGTACCGCGCGGAGGGGTTGACGGCTGATAGCCGATACCAGCGGAACCGTCAAAATCCATCCGCTGACAGCATCGATCAATTTTTCTTCACGGCCGGCGAGGCATCGCAGAGCACCGAGACGCGCATTCCGCAAAACAAGCAGATGCTCAAATTTTGATCCAAGTAATGCAGCAAGACCGGGCAGGCAGTAGCCGATTTTCTCTTAAATACCTGCAAATCCAGCATTTTTCGACGCGGTAAAATTCGTACCGGCAACTGCGCATACTTCTTGCATTGTAAAAACCATTGTATTCAAATGGGTAAAAACACGGGGACCGCGCCTTTGGCATTTGATGAAATGATTACTGCGGATGAAAGTCCGCGCGCACCTTACCAGAAATACTTCGAATGGTACTCCGGTCAGGATAGAGGCCACCTGATTTCCAAGTCCCGAGATGCGGAAACCATCTTCCGAAAAACGGGAATTACCTTCGCGGTCTACGGACACGCAGACTCCTCCGAAAAGCTCATTCCCTTCGACATCATTCCCCGCATCATTTCCGGCCGCGAATGGCGCAAGCTCGCCCAGGGCATCGAACAGCGGGTCATCGCGCTCAACGCCTTCCTCCACGACATCTACCACAAGCAGGAAATCATCCGCGCCGGCCGCATCCCGCGCGAGCTGATCGAGAAGAACGATGCTTTCCTCCCGGAGATGATCGGCTTCCGCCCGCCGGGCGGTGTCTACACCCACATTGTCGGCACCGATATCGTGCGCACCGGCGAAGACCAGTTCTATGTGCTCGAGGATAATGCCCGCACGCCTTCCGGTGTCAGCTACATGCTGGAAAACCGCGAAACGATGATGCAGATGTTCCCCGAGCTGTTCCACCAGAACAAGGTGCAGCGCGTTGAGGACTATCCGCTCTTGCTGCGCCAGAGCTTAGCATCGCTCGCACCTCCCGGCTGCAAGGGCAAGCCGCGCGTCGCCGTGCTGACGCCGGGCATCTATAATTCCGCCTATTACGAGCATTCTTTCCTCGCCGACATGATGGGCGTGGAACTGGTCGAAGGCTCGGATCTGCGCATCATCGACGGCAAGGTGAAGATGCGTACGACGCGGGGCTACGAGGCCATCGACGTGCTCTATCGCCGCGTCGACGACGATTTCCTCGATCCCCTCACCTTCCGTTCGGATTCCGCGCTCGGCATCCCCGGCATCATGGATGTCTACCGCGCCGGCCATATCACCATCGCCAATGCTCCCGGCACCGGCATCTCGGACGACAAGGCGATCTATTCCTACATGCCGGAGATCGTCGAATTCTACACCGGCCGCAAGCCAATCCTCGAAAATGTGCCGACATGGCGCTGTTCGGAGCCCGATAGCCTGCAATATGTGCTCGACAACCTTGCCGATCTCGTCGTCAAGGAAGTCCATGGCTCCGGCGGCTACGGCATGCTCGTCGGACCGACGGCCTCGAAGAAGGAGCGGGCGGCCTTTGCCGAAAAGCTGAAGAGCAAGCCGAACAACTACATCGCGCAGCCAACCCTTTCGCTGTCGACCGTGCCGATCCTAGTCAACAAGGGCATTGCGCCGCGACATGTCGATCTGCGGCCCTATGTCCTCGTCTCCGACAAGGTACGGATCATTCCCGGCGGGCTGACCCGCGTGGCGCTGAAGGAAGGCTCGCTGGTGGTCAACTCCAGCCAGGGCGGCGGCACCAAAGACACCTGGGTTCTGGAGGACTGATCGGACATGCTGGGAAGAACCGCGAATGGCCTCTACTGGATGTTCCGTTACATCGAGCGCGCCGAAAACATTGCCCGACTAGTCGATGCCGGGCAACGCATGTCATTGACCCGCAGCGACGCCGCCGATGACGACTGGGACGGCGTTTTGCAAAGCGCCGGCGTGCGCGAAGCCTATGGCGAAGTGCACGACAAGATGACGGGCGCTGACGCCATCGACTATCTGATGCGCGATCAGTCCAATCCATCGAGCGTGATGTCCTGCATCGAATACGGACGCAACAATGCCCGCATGGTGCGCACGGCGCTGACCCGCGACACCTGGGAAGCGACCAACGAATGTTGGATCGAACTGAAGACCCTCCTCGGCAAGAAGCTGAAAACGGCCGAATTGCCCGAGATGATCGATGTCATCAAACAACGTGCGGGGTTGATCCGCGGCGCCTTTCACGGCTCGATGCTCCGCAATGAGCTCTATAATTTCGCTCGCATCGGCACCTTCATCGAGCGCGCCGACAATACGGCCCGCATCCTCGACGTGAAGTACTACGTGCTTCTGCCCTCCGTCTCGCATGTCGGCTCCTCGCTCGACAACGCGCAGTGGGAGTCGATCCTGCGATCGGTGTCGGCACACCGGGCCTACAAATGGGCTTACGACCCCGAATACAAGCCGGCGAACATTGCCGACTTCCTGATCCTGAACGGGCAGATGCCGCGCTCGCTTGCCTATTGCTATGACAAGATCGTCAGCAACATGGGCTACCTCGGCGCAGAATACGAAAAGCGGCTGCCGGCGCACGACACGTCCGAAGCCATTCGCCAATCGCTGCAAAAGCTGACGATCAAGCGCATCATGGATCAGGGCCTGCATGAGTTCCTGGAGGATTTCGTCGCTCGCAACAACAAGCTTGGTGCGGAGATTTCCGATGGCTATCGGTTCTATGAATAGGCGGGCGACATTATGAAACTGACGATCAGCCATATTACGGAATATCGCTACCACGAACCGACGCAATTTTCCCTGCAGCGCTTGCGTTTGACGCCGCTGACGGGCATCGGGCAAACGGTCTCGAACTGGAAACTATCCGTTGAGGGCGCCAGTCCCGAAGTGGAGTATGACGATCAGTTCGGCAATCGCGTTACCCTCGTCTCACTCGACGGGCAGCAGGAAGCGACCAGGATCGTCGCGACAGGCGAAGTCGAAACGCAGGATCTCAATGGTGTCGTAGGGCAGCATGTCGGCTTCACCCCGCTCTGGCTCTTCCTCAGGGAATCGCCGCGCACCAAGGCTGGAAAGCTGACGAAGGAGTTGACGCGCGGGCTTTCGGGCGACAGCGACCTTGCCAGAATGCACGCGCTGATGACCGCAATCCATAAGTCTGTGGAATACAAGCCCGGCACCAGCGACACGGAAACGACCGCCGAACAGGCTCTGGAGGCAAAAAGCGGCGTCTGTCAGGACCACGCCCATATCTTCATCGCCGGTGCCCGCGCACTCCAGATCCCGGCGCGCTACATCTCCGGCTATCTGATGATGGAAGGCAAGAATGAGCAGGCAGCCACCCACGCCTGGGCGGAAGCGCATATTCCCGGCCTCGGATGGGTCGGCTTCGATCCTGCCAACGATGTCTGTCCCGATGCCCGCTATGTCCGTATCGCGACAGGCCTGTGCTATCGCGACGCCTGCCCCGTTTCCGGCATGCGGGTCGGCACACCTGGTGAAACCCTTACCGTGAAGGTGTCGGTGGCAAGCCAGGGACAGGGACAGGGGCAGAGTCAAAGCCAAAGTCAGAGCTAACAGCTCATATAAAAAGGGCGGAGCTTTCGCCCCGCCCTTTTCAATTCAAAACACCATTCTTAGTGGCTGTCGCGATTGTTCGGGATTTCCGAGCCGCGCGGGCCGACGAGGAAGTCGAGGTCGGCACCGGTATCGGCCTGCATGACGGTATTCACATAGAGACCGCCATAGCCGCCGTTGAGCGGCTTGACCGGGGAAACCCAGGCGGCGCGGCGCTTGGCCAGTTCCTCGTCCGAGATCTCGAGCTGGATGGTGCGGGCGGGAACGTCGACGGCGATGATGTCGCCGTTCTGAACGAGCGCCAGCGGTCCGCCATCCGCGGCTTCCGGAGCTGTGTGCAGGATGACGGTGCCGTAGGCCGTGCCGGACATGCGCGCATCGGAAATGCGGATCATGTCGGTGATACCCTTCTTCAGTACCTTGGGCGGCAGGCCCATGTTGCCGACTTCGGCCATGCCTGGATAACCCTTCGGGCCGCAATACTTGAGAACCATGATGCAGTTCTCGTCGATGTCGAGATCGTCGCGGTTGATACGGGCGTGGTAATCCTCGATGCTTTCGAAGACCACGGCGCGGCCCTTGTGCTGCATCAGGTGCGGCGAAGCGGCAGACGGCTTCAGGACGGCCCCCTTCGGCGCAAGATTGCCGCGCAGAACCGCGATGCCGCCCGACTGCGTCAGTGCCTTCTCACGCGGGACGATGACGTCGTCATTGTAGTTGACGACATCCTTGACGCCGGCCCAGATCGTGTCGCCGGTGACGGTGATCGCATCCTTGTGCAGCAGCCCCATCTCGCCGACAGCCTTGATGACGACGGGCAGGCCGCCGGCATAGTAGAATTCTTCCATCAGGTGCTTGCCCGACGGCTGCAGGTTGACGATAGTCGGCACTTCGCGGCCAAGGCGATCCCAATCGTCCAGCGACAGGTCGACGCCGATGCGGCCGGCAAGCGCCAGCAGGTGCAGGACGGCATTGGTCGAACCGCCAACGGCGCCGTTGACGCGAATGGCATTCTCGAAGGCTTCCTTGGTCAGGATGTCGGAAGGCTTCAGGTCCTCCTTGACCATGTCGACGATGCGGCGGCCGGAAAGCTGCGAGATGACGCGACGACGCGCATCGACAGCCGGGATGGCGGCATTGCCGGGCAAGGTCATGCCGAGTGCTTCTGCCATCGACGCCATAGTCGAGGCAGTGCCCATGGTCATGCAGCTGCCGGCCGAACGGGCCATGCCCTGCTCCGCATCCATGAATTCATCCAGCGACATCTCGCCGGACTTCACCATTTCCGAGAACTGCCAGATCGCCGTGCCGGAACCGACATCCTTGCCGCGCCACTTGCCGTTCAGCATCGGGCCGCCGGAGACGAGGATGACGGGGATATCGACCGAGGCAGCGCCCATCAGCAGGCTCGGCGTGGTCTTGTCGCAGCCACCGAGCAGCACGACGCCGTCCACTGGGTTGCCGCGGATTGCCTCTTCGACGTCCATGGCCGCCAGGTTGCGGAACATCATCGCTGTCGGGCGCAGCGTGCTTTCGCCGACCGAGAAAACCGGGAACTCCACAGGGAAACCGCCCGCCTCATAAACTCCGCGCTTCACGCGCTCTGCAAGATCGCGCAGATGCGCGTTGCAGGGCGTTAGCTCCGACCAGGTATTACAGATGCCGATGATCGGACGGCCATCGAACGTATCGGCCGGCAGGCCCTGGTTCTTCATCCAGGAGCGATGCATGATCGCGTTCTTGCCGGTGCCACCGAACCAGTCGTAGGAGCGCAGCTTGCGCGGCCATTCAGCTTTCTTTTTCATAGTCTCGGTACCTTTTGTGTCACCCGGGCCGCCTCGTTCGCGCCCGGGCTTTGAATTTGATGGTCAGGCCAGCGTGTAGGCGGTCTTGACGGTGGTGAAGAACTCGGCGGCATATTTGCCCTGCTCGCGCGGACCGAAGGACGAACCCTTGCGCCCGCCGAAAGGCACATGGAAATCAACACCGGCCGTCGGCAGGTTGACCATCACCATGCCCGCTTCCGCATTGCGTTTGAAATGGGTCGCATGCTTCAAGCTGGTCGTGGCGATGCCGGAGGAC
>NZ_JARWKZ010000026.1:0-89436 GCF_050577975.1 Rhizobium sp. BR 315
TCACCGATACGCCCGCTTCCGAAGTCTCGTGTGCGTCAGATGCCAGTGCCTGCTGGCTGCCGCCGCCCAGAACATCAAGAAGATCGCAATGGCCCTCACAAAGGCGCCAAAGCCAAGCATGGCCTGAGCAGATCAGGCCGTTTCAACAAAATCGAAACGCCACCTTCTCAAAAGCATCAATCCGCAAACACAAAACCCGCCGAAAATATCGACGGGTTTGTCAGCGGTCTGAGGCCGCGCTCTCAGGCGGGGCCTTTTCTTTTCAACCTATCACGGCCCAGCGTTGTTACGCACGGGCCGTGATCAAATATCTTAATGACGCTTCTTGCGCACCGGCTTTGCGCCCTTCACAGGCTTCTGTGGGCCTTGGTCGAAGCTAATCTGCACGATCGTGAAGCCACCGGAGCCGCCGGCGACCTGGATATCATTGTCGGTAAACAGGAACTGCGCCGTGGTCTCGCCCGGCGGGATCTCGGCGACATAGTTGATGGTCTTGCTGTAAAGGGCGTTGTCGTTGTCCATGACGGCGACATGGATCGGCAGGGTCACCTTGCCCGAGCTGCCCATCGGGCCGGCAACCAGACGTCCCTGCGCTACGACGTTAATGCCGAGGCTGGTGCCGTCGCTGGTGCACTGGCGGGTCGCCTGAGCCAGCGAGGCCTGGTAGATCAGCTGCTTCGGATCGTCCTTGGCGCCCTTGGCGTAGGTGCGATAGACCGAGTCATCGTCCCGGATAACCGCCTGGGGGCACTTGCCGGCGATGTAGGCCTGACCGCCCGTCGGCGTGGCACCCGGAGCCGCAGCTTGCGGCGCAACCGTTACTTCCGTTGCGGGCTGCTTGTCATTGTTGCCGCCAATACCCAGAGTGCTGCAACCCGTCAGCAATGCCAGAAGCGAAGCGGAGAAAAGACGACGCGAAACCTTGCCAAACACTATTATTCCACCCTCTCCATATATTTCACATTATCGGTCTGCAGCCTGTCAAACGGGCCTTTTATGACACTTGGCGTTGGTCTATACCAGCGACGCAACGAAAAATCGATTGGGTAGACACCGTTTTGGCTCACTTTTCGAGATCGACAGATTGCCGGAAACAACCTCCACATGGCGCCGATCCCGCGCGCCTTGCGCAAACGCGAAAACCACGCGGCTGATCCGACGCAAAAAGACGGGCCGCCGTCGCTTCGTTCCTCTACCCTCTCAATCGATCACTCAGGCAATTTTGCGACCAAAGGAATTCTAAACCGTGGACTACATTTCAACGCGGGGAGAAGCCCCTGCCCTTGGCTTCTGCGACGCCCTCCTGGCCGGTCTTGCTCGCGATGGCGGGCTTTATGTTCCTCGTGAATGGCCGACGCTGCCGAAAAAGGAAATCCGCGCCTTTCGCGGCAAGAGCTACCAGGAGGTCGCTTTCGCCGTCCTGTCGCCCTTTACCAATGGCGAGATCCCGGCGGATGTCTTCCGCGGCATGATCGACGATGCCTATGCCACCTTCCGGCATCCCGCGGTGGCGCCCCTCGTCCAGACCGGGCCGAACAGCTTCGTCATGGAGCTTTTCCATGGCACGACACTCGCCTTCAAGGACGTCGCCATGCAGCTGCTCGCGCGGCTGATGGACTATGCGCTGGAAAAGCGCGGCCAGCGGGCAACCATCGTCGGTGCCACGTCGGGCGATACCGGTGGTGCAGCGATCGACGCCTTTGCCGGACGTGAGCGCACCGACATCTTCATTCTCTTCCCGCATGGCAAGGTTTCGCCGGTACAGCAGCGCCAGATGACCACTTCGACGGCGGCGAACGTTCATGCACTGGCGGTCAAGGGCAATTTCGACGATTGCCAGAACCTCGTCAAAGCCATGTTCAACGACGCCGCCTTCCGCGACAAGGTCAAGCTGTCCGGCGTCAATTCGATCAACTGGGCGCGGATCATGGCGCAGGTGGTCTATTACTTTACGACGGCTGTCGCGCTGGGCGGCCCGGATCGGAAAATTTCCTTCACGGTGCCGACGGGCAATTTCGGCGACATTTTTGCCGGCTACGTCGCCAAGCGCATGGGCCTGCCGATCGAACGCCTGGTCATTGCCACCAATGAAAACGACATCCTCGCCCGCATGCTGAAAACCGGCCGCTACGAGATGCGCGAAGTCAAAGCCACTACCTCGCCATCGATGGATATCCAGATCTCCTCCAACTTCGAACGGCTGCTGTTCGAAGCCAACGGCCGCGACGCCTCCAAGGTGCGCGCCGCCATGGAGAGCCTGAAGCAGTCGAACGGTTTTTCGATCAGCGAAGAGGCCCAGAAGTTCATCAAGAAGGACTTCCGCGCCGGTCGCGCCAGCGAGAAGCAGGTGGCGGAAACGATCCGCAAAACGCTTGCCGATACGGGCTATCTGCTCGATCCGCATACGGCGATCGGCGCCTTCGTCGCCGAGAAGAACGAGCGGTCGACAAGCCCGATGGTGACGCTTGCGACCGCGCATCCGGCAAAATTCCCTGCCGCAGTAAAATCCGCCTGCGGTATTGACCCGGCGCTTCCGACGTGGCTTGCTGGTCTGATGACCAGGGAGGAGCGTTTCGACATTCTCGATCCGGAGCTTATGGCCGTTGAAAGCTTTATCGGCAAGCGCACCCGGGCCGGCGAATAACAGACGCGGAAAGACAGGCGATGACAGTGGAGTGCACCCGGCTTGCGTCCGGGCTGACAGTAGCGACCCAATCGATGCCACACCTCGAAAGCGTGGCACTCGGCGTTTGGATCAAGTCGGGTTCGCGTAACGAGACCGAGGCAGAACACGGGATCGCCCATCTGCTCGAGCATATGGCGTTCAAGGGCACGGCGCGGCGCAGCGCCCGGCAGATCGCCGAGGAAATCGAGAATGTCGGCGGCGAAGTCAATGCCGCCACTTCGACCGAAACCACCTCTTATTATGCCCGCGTATTGAAGGACCATGTGCCGCTCGCCGTCGATATCCTTGCCGATATCCTGACCGAATCCGCTTTCGACGAAGAGGAACTCGCGCGCGAAAAGCAAGTCATCCTGCAGGAAATCAACGCTGCGAACGACACGCCCGACGACGTGGTCTTCGACAAGTTTTCCGAGGTCGCCTATCGCGGCCAGACGCTCGGCCGCGCCATCCTCGGCACGCCGGAGACCGTCGTCTCCTTCTCGCCGAAACAGATTCGCCACTATCTCGACCGCAACTATACGACCGACCGCATGTTCGTCGTGGCGGCCGGCGCAGTCGATCACGAAAGCTTCGTGCGTCAGGTCGAGGAGCGTTTCGCCAGCCTGCCGACGAAACCGTCCGCTCCGCCCGTTATCGAGCCTGCCCGCTATATCGGCGGCAACATCCGCGAGACGCGCGACCTGATGGATGCGCAGATCCTGCTCGGCTTCGAAGGCCGCGCCTATCACACGCGCGACTTCTACTGTTCGCAGATCCTCGCCAATATTCTCGGCGGCGGCATGTCTTCGCGCCTCTTCCAGGAAGTGCGCGAATTCCGCGGCCTCTGTTATTCGGTCTATGCCTTCCACTGGGGCTTCTCCGACACAGGCATCTTCGGCATCCACGCCGCGACCGGCGGCGAGAACCTGCCGGAATTGCTGCCCGTCATCGTGGCCGAGCTGCACAAGTCGTCCCACGACATCCAGCAGCAGGAAATCGAGCGCGCCCGCGCGCAGATTCGTGCGCAGCTTCTGATGGGCCAGGAAAGCCCGGCCGCTCGCGCCGGTCAGGTCGCCCGGCAGATGATGCTCTACGGCCGTCCGATCCCGAATCAGGAGATGCTTGAGCGCCTGCAGGGCATCACCATCGAACGCCTGACCGATCTTGCCGGCCGGCTGTTCTTCGATACAGTACCGACGCTTTCGGCGATCGGGCCGCTGGAACAGCTTGCACCGATGGAAGACATCGTCACGTCGCTGTCGTCACCGGCGCGCGCCTCCAAAAGCGCGAGCGGCTAGGGGCACGCCGCGAGCCGATGGGTTCAATTCTCGGGGGAGTGCTTGGCGGCATGCAAAAATCTGTCTTTCGGTTTCTCTCACGTCATCCGGACGCGGTTGAACTCGAAGACGACACATATTTGCTGCGCCTGCCGCGCTACTCCGATTTCAACCAGTGGCACAGGCTGAGGGCCGAAAGCCGGCGCTTTCTGGAGCCCTGGGAGCCGACTTGGCGGCATGACGAGCTGACGGAGGGCGCCTATAGGGCGCGCATCATCAGGGGCAAGCAGGAATACAACTCCGGCCAGGCCATACCGCTCTTCATTTTTCTCAGGGAAAACATGACGCTGGTTGGCGGCATCACGATCGGCTATATTCGCCG
The DNA here is from genome assembly GCF_050577975.1 of Rhizobium sp. BR 315. Lineage (NCBI taxonomy): Bacteria > Pseudomonadati > Pseudomonadota > Alphaproteobacteria > Hyphomicrobiales > Rhizobiaceae > Rhizobium > Rhizobium sp. BR 315. The sequence goes on from NZ_JARWKZ010000026.1 coordinate 4,325, forward strand.
CGGTGCTGCGCAGAGCTGCATGATCGGATATTGGATGGGCGAGCGCTATTCCGGTCAGGGCCACATGTTCGCCGCACTTCGGTTGGTTATACCCTATATCTTTTCCGGACTTGAGTTGCACCGTATTGAAGCAGCCTGTATTCCGGATAACGAGCGTAGCATGCGGCTTTTAGAAAAAGCCGGTTTCCAGCGGGAAGGTCATTTGCGCGGTTATCTTAAAATCAACGGTCAGTGGCGCGACCATGTGATGTTTTCAAGGCTGGCATCCGACGCCGGCCCGAATCAAAGCACCGACCAGCGATGATCGCCGGATTCATGCAGACGCGGCACATGGCCTGGCGGCTACGCGCGCCGATCGCAGCGCTTGCGGCAACCATGCTGCTGTTGATCGCTGGAATGGCGCAGGCAGCCGAGCCCGTAAAGATTTCGCGAGACGATACCGCTCTCGACCTGACGGCAACGACGGAAATCTACACCAATCAGGGCGAAGCTTTTCAGGTTTCGACGGCGGCCGGCGCCGACGGCATTCGCCGACGCATCGAGGTCAGATCCTCTTCGGCGAACCACCAGGGCGACTGGGCGGTCTTTGCGCTCGCCAACGTTTCTGAAGAGCAGCTCGAGCGCGTCATCGTAACCCCGCATTTCCGCCTGGTGAATTCCAAGGTGTTCTGGCCCGACCTCGGCTCGCAGCGCATCGTCGCCATTACGCCGAGCGAAGGTTTCGCGCTCGACCGTCAGCCGAGCGACGAGGCGGACGTTTTCCGCATCACGCTGAACCCCGGCGCCGTCGTTACCTTCGTTGCCGAGCTTTCGTCTCCGAACCTGCCGCAGCTCTATCTCTGGGAACCGAACGCTTACAAAGACACGGTCAACGCCTTCACGCTCTATCGTGGCATCGTGCTTGGCATCGCCGGTCTGCTGGCTGTCTTCCTTACCATTCTCTTCGTCGTCAAGGGCACGTCGATGCTGCCGGCGACGGCGGCGCTCGCCTGGGCGGTGCTCGGCTATATCTGCGTGGATTTCGGCTTCCTCGGCAAACTCATCAGCATAACCTCCAGCGATCAGCGAATATGGCGTGCCTGTGCGGAGGTGGCGCTCGCGTCGAGCCTGGTGATCTTCCTGTTCACCTATCTCAATCTCAATCGCTGGCATGCCCATCTCGGCTATGTGACGCTCGCCTGGGTCCTCGGCCTTGCGTTGCTTTTCGGCGTGGCGATCTACGATCCGTCGATCGCGGCCGGCATCGCGCGGCTGTCGCTGGCGCTGACGGCGACGGCCGGCCTGCTGCTCATCATCTATCTCGGCTTCAGCCGCTATGACCGCGCCATCCTGCTCGTGCCCGCCTGGGCCTTGATCCTCGTCTGGCTGTTCGGGGCCTGGATGACGGTCATGGGCAAGCTCGACAACGACATCATCCAGCCGGCGCTCGGCGGCGGCTTGGTGCTGATCGTCCTGCTGATCGGCTTCACTGTCATGCAGCACGCCTTTGCAGGCGGCGCTTTCCAGCAGGGTCTATTCTCGGATCTGGAGCGGCAATCCCTAGCGCTGACCGGTTCCGGCGACACTGTCTGGGACTGGGATGTGGCACGCGACCGCGTCGTGACAACGCCCGATATCTCGATGAAGCTCGGCCTTTCGCCCGGCACCATGCATGGCGCAGCGCGCAATTGGTTGCCGCGACTGCATCCCGATGATCGAGACCGTTTCCGTGCCACGCTCGACGTGCTTTTGGAACATCGGCGCGGCCGGCTGAACCACGAATTCCGCATTCGAGCCGAGGATGGGCATTTCCACTGGCTGTCGATTCGGGCCCGGCCGGTGCTTGGGTCGAACGGCGAGATCATTCGCTGCGTCGGAACCATCGTCGACATCACCGAGCAGAAGAACTCGATCGAGCGGCTGCTGCATGACGCAGTCCACGACAATCTGACAGGATTGCCGAACCGCCAGGTCTTCCTCGACCGCCTGCAGTCCGTTCTGACGCTCGCATCCGATGGAAATCAGTTGCGGCCGACAGTCATGATGATCGATATCGACCGCTACAAGCTCGTCAACGATACCCTTGGTTTTGCTGCAGGCGACAATATCCTGATCGCGCTGACGCGGCGTCTTCGCCGTCTCATGAAGCCGCAGGATACGCTGGCCCGCCTTTCGGGCGACCAGTTCGGCCTCATCCTCGTTTCCGAACGCGATCCGGCCAAGGTCGCCGATTTTGCCGATGCGATTAGCAAGGCGATCATGGTGCCGATCAATTTCGCCAACCGCGAGATCATCCTGACGGCATCGGTCGGTCTGACATCGTGGGTCGATCAGCAAGAGAACGCGGCCGGTATGCTGAGCGACGCCGAGCTTGCCATGTACCGCGCCAAGCGCGCCGGCGGCAATCGTGTCGAGCCGTTCCAGCCGGCCTTCCGCAGCTTCGGCACCGACCGGCTGCAGCTCGAAACCGATCTGCGCCGCGCCGTCGAGCGCAAGGAGCTTTCGCTCGTCTACCAGCCGATCGTGCGCCTTGAGGACGCTGAAGTCGCGGGCTTTGAGGCGTTGATGCGCTGGGAGCATCCGAAGCGGGGCAATATCCCGCCATCGGAGTTCATCCCGATCGCCGAGGCTTCCGATATCATCGGCCCGCTCGGCATGTTCGCGCTGGAGCAGGCCACCAACGATCTGAAGGCATGGCAGCGACAGACCGGTGACCTGCCGCTGTTCGTCTCCATCAATCTTTCCAGCGTGCAGCTGCTCAACAACGAGCTTTATGACGATATCCGTGCCCTGCTCGCCAAGACCCATTGCGATCCGCACCGGATCAAGTTGGAGCTGACGGAATCGCAGGTGATGGAGAATCCGGAACAGGCGCGGCTCGTGCTCGACAAACTGCGCGACGCCGGCATCGGCCTGGCGCTCGACGATTTCGGCACCGGCTATTCATCGCTCGCCTATCTAACCCGCTTCCCCTTCGACACGATCAAGCTCGATAAGGCGATGGTCCGCGACGACAGCGACAAGAAGGCGGTCCTGCTGCGCTCGGTCATTTCCATGGCGCGCGAGCTCAACATGCGCGTGGTTGCCGAGGGTATCGAATCCGAAGAGGATGCGCTGGAGCTTGCCAAGATCGGCTGCACCTACGGCCAGAGCTTCATCTTCGGCCCGCCGATGGGTTCGGATTCCGTGATCCGTCTGTTGAAGGAACGCTTTCCGCTGACGAGGCGCGCTTAAGGCATTTCCCCAATCATCGTCGATGACTTGCGGCGCCTATCCGGCGCCGCCAACCAGTTCCCGTATATAGTCAAGCTTCACGACCACGGGCGGCGAGAGAATGAATGGATAGGAATCCGGTTGGCCCATGCTGCGCTGGATGGAATTGATTGCTACGCTCAACGGGATCCAGGCCTTGACGAGCTGATCGGCGCTTTCGGCCTTGTAGGGATTGAAATCCACTTCTGTGGCCATGTCGTGATAGCTATGGGGGTCGATCGCAAGGCCGAAGGAACGCGCCGTTTCCAGCGTGTCGACGATATGCACATAATGCGCGAAGCATTCGGCAAAATCCTCCCAAGGATGGGAGCTTGCATAGGCGCTAATGAAGCTTTCCTGCCAGTTCGCGGGCGGGCCGTTATCATAATGGACCTGAAGCGCCAGGCCATAATCGGCACGCTCGTCGCCGAAGACGGCACGAAAGGTATCGAACTGGCCGCGGTCTCGAACGAGCTTATTCCAGATGAAATGCCCGGTCTCGTGGCGGAAGTGACCGAGCAAGGTGCGGTAAGGCTCGTTCATCGAGGTGCGCGCCTGCTCGCGCGTCACATCGTCAGCTTCAGCAGCACGGATGGCGATCAGCCCCTCCTCGTGGCCGGTCATGGCCGGGACGACGGTGTCGCCCTGTACTTCATCCTCCAGGAAATCGAACACCAACCCGCCTTGAGGATCTTCCGTCCGATCGGGAAGCGGCAGGTTCCAGCGCAGAAGGGAATAGAACAAATGCCGCTGAGCCTGCCCGATGCGCCGCCAGCGATCTATCCCCTGCTCCATGTCGGTGTTTGGTACAAGGCGATTGTGACGGCAGGCGACGCAATAGGGCTGCGGATCGTCCGCATCGATGAGCCAGTCGCAGATATCGAGTCCGGCATTGGCGCAGAAACGGACGTGCCGTGCCGGTTCGGAGACGAGATGCCAGTTCGAATCGCCATCGGCTTCCAGAGCATGAATTGCCAGACGATCCGGAACGAAGCCGAGCTGATGGCCGCAACGGACGCATTGCCTATTGTCGAAATGCACAGGTTGACCGCAATGGTCGCAGGTGAAAAGCCGCATGCTTCCCTCGCAAAATCTATCGGCCACGGCAAAGAGCCTGCCACGTTTCCGAAACAGGCGAGGCGCAGCAGCGATTATGGATTGGTAAATACAAGCAGCCGATCACATCCGGTCGACGGCGCCCTCGACCTTATCTTCGGCCTTGCCGGCGATTTCGTTCACCTTGCCGGATACCTTGTCGGTCGTAGTGCTCATGTCTACGCCTCCTTGGCCGGCACGGCGGTATTGCCGTCGCTCCTTCAGGAAAACGTGACGAATGCCATTTCGTTCCGAAAGAATGTGGATCGGCTCAGCTGTGACCCGCATGCGGCGATAGCATCGCAGCATTGATTCCCATCAGCGCCAAGGCACGCTCATATTTGTTGTCGAGGCTGCGATCGAAGATCAGTTCTTCCTTTGCCGGGCAATTCAGCCAGCCATTGTTGCTGATCTCCGCCTCGAGCTGCCCTGCCCCCCAGCCGGCATAGCCGAGCAGCATGGTGGCGCGTTTCGGCCCGCTTCCCTTGGAGATGGCCCGCACGATATCGAGCGTCGCCGTCAGGCTAATATCGTCGCTGACCGGAATACTGCTGTCGCTGAGATAATCGTCGGAATGCAGAACGAAGCCGCGGCCGCTTTCAACCGGACCGCCGGTCTGGATCGGGAAATCCCGTGCGTCCGCCGGAAGGACAATGGCATCTTCGTCCTTGATCATGTCCAGATGCAAAAGGACATCCGTGAATGTCAGCTTCTGCGGCCGGTTAATGACGAAACCCATGGCCCCGGCATCGGAATGAGCGCAAATGTAAATGACCGTCCGATTGAAGTTCCGATCTTCCATGCCGGGCATGGCGATCAGGAACTGACCGTCGAGCAAACCTCTTTCGCGTCTATTCTTCAGCGTCGATAGGGACATCGTGCCTCCTGACCGCAGTTCATAAATGCACCGCTAAAAACAAGATGAGGCAATGTCATAAATCAATCAACTGAAAATGATCATTTCTTGTTTATGCGGCGCTGGCTCCATTCCGTCCGATCCGTTAAGTCCTGTTTTCATGATCGGATTTGCTACCTTCACCCGCCTATCGACCCTATCAGCCGCGGCGCTTGCCGCCACTCTCTGCCTCGGCCTTCCTGCCCGTGCCGCGATGAGCAACTGGGTTGACAACCAGGGCGGCCGCATGCGCCTTGTGGCGCTGCCGCCGGACACGCAGGGCCACATCCGCGCCGCTTTGCAGATCGAACCGCAGCCCGGCTGGATCACCTATTGGCGCGAACCGGGCCAGAGCGGAATTCCGCCGCAGGTCACCCTCAAGCCCGGAAGCGGCGTGACGCTGGAGAAAGCCAGCTATCCCATTCCAAAGCAGATCATCGTCGGCAACATACATGAGATCGGCTACGACGCGCCGGTGACGCTGCCGCTCGATTTCAAGATCGAAGGCAAGTCTCCAGCAAAGCTGGAATTGACCGCCTTCATCGGCCTCTGCAAAGAGATCTGCATCCCCTTCCAGGCGGATTATTCCCTGTCACTGCCAGCTGACGAACAACCGACGACGCATGAACTGGCCCTGCTGGACGCGGCGAAAGCCTCGCTGCCGCAGGCGCCATCCTCCGATTTCACCGTTCAGGGTCACAGCCTGTCGGCAGATGCGCAAAGCCTCTCGCTCCACATCATTTTACCGGAAGCGGCCGGAGATGCCCCGGCGGTTTATGTCACCGGTCCTGCGGGTTATGTGTTCTTCCAACAAGCGAATGCGAAGCGGGAAGGCACCGCCTACTCGACCGATATTGCTATCGGCAAGCTGCCGAAGAACTATGATATCAAGGGCAAAACCTGGGGCGTTCTGGTCGTCGACGGCGACCGTGCCATGGAAACTAGCCTTGCGTTGAAATAGGCCGGATCTATAGTTCTGCCCGACAATTTCTGTCCAATCGGAGGCGGTTCAAGCGCCCCGAAATCTTGTCCCAAGGAGAGAGTCATGACCATCGCAATCGGCGATAAACTGCCCGCCGCCACCTTCAAGGAAAAGACCGCCGACGGCCCGGTCGAGATCAGCACCGAGCAGCTCTTTGCCGGCAAGCGCGTCGTGCTCTTCGCCGTTCCCGGCGCTTTTACGCCCACCTGCTCGCTCAACCATCTGCCGGGCTATCTGGAAAATCGCGACGCCATTCTCGCCAAGGGTGTCGATGATATCGCCGTCATCGCGGTCAACGACTGGCATGTGATGGGCGCCTGGGCGCAATCGTCCGGCGGCATGGGCAAGATCCATTTCCTCGCCGACTGGGACGGCTCCTTCGCCAAGGCGCTTGGCCTCGATATCGACCTCTCCGCCGGCGGCCTCGGCGTCCGCTCGAAGCGTTACTCCATGCTGGTGGAAGACGGCGTGGTGAAGACGCTCAACATCGAGGAAAGCCCTGGCCAGGCAACAGTTTCAGGCGCTGCGGCGATGATCGAGCAGCTTTGATCGCCAATTTCAGCTAGAGATGAAAGGGCGCCTCGACGGCGCCCTTTGCTGTTTTTGCACGCTTGCAGGATCTTCGATCCGATCGGATCGGATCGGGCTCGATACGCACTGGTCGCCTAGCTCTCTAATTCACCTCCTGCTATCGCCAGCCACACTCATTCCACCTGCCGCCTCTTTTTCGACACATTCCCTCGGCTACAACATGTAATGTTATTACATAAATGAAAGCCCCGAGAATGCCATTCGACCATGATCCCTTCGCGTCCTCCCTGATGGGGCGCTCCGCCTTGATGCGCCTTGCCTATGTCGCCGTCGGCATAGCCGTGCTTTGGGCGGCCATCGGCTGGGCGGTGGCCTTGGCATGAGCGACCTGATCCGCCTCAGCAACCTCACCGTCACCTACGAGCGTCATCCCGCCGTGCACCATATTTCGGGCGGCTTTGCCGCTGGCAGCCTGACGGCGATCGCCGGGCCGAACGGGGCCGGCAAATCGACTTTGCTCAAGGCGATCGTCGGCGAATTGCGGCCGGCGGAGGGGTCGATCGATCGCGGGGCACTGGCACGCAATGATTTCGGCTATCTGCCGCAGGCGGCGGATATCAATCGCCGCTTTCCGATTTCGGTCGCCGATACCGTCATGCTCGGCGCCTGGAAGAATGCCGGCGCTTTCGGCCAGTTTTCGCGCAAGGATGCAGAACGGGCGCGCGAGGCGCTTGGCATCGTCGGGCTCTCCGGCTTCGAAAACCGGCATATCGGCTCGCTTTCGGCCGGGCAGTTCCAGCGCGTGCTCTTTGCGCGGCTGCTGCTGCAGGATGCGCGCGTCATCTTGCTCGACGAACCCTTCACCGCCATCGACCAGCGCACGACGCGCGACCTACTCGACCTCGTTCTTCGCTGGAATAGAGAGGGGCGGACCGTCATCGCCGTGCTGCATGATTTCGAGCAGGTGCGCGCGCATTTTCCCGAGACGCTGCTGATCGCCCGCGAGCTCGTCGGCTGGGGGCAGACGCAGGCGGTGATGAGCGCGGCAAACCTCATCAAGGCGCGCGCAATGGCCGAACGCTGGGATGAGGCAGCGGAAGAATGCTTGGCCGAAGGCGAGCAGGACGACGGTAGCTTGGCGAAGCGGGAGCCGGCCGAATGACCGCCTACGATATTTTCCTCGCGCCCTTTGCGGATTATGGCTTCATGCGGCGAGCGCTTGTCGCCTGCCTCTGCCTCGGTCTTGGCTCCGGCCCGATCGGCGTGTTCCTGATGCTCAGGCGCATGAGCCTGATGGGCGATGCCATGAGCCATGCCGTGTTGCCGGGTGCGGCCATCGGCTATCTTATCGCCGGCTCGCTGTCGCTGACGGCCATGGGGCTCGGCGGGCTGGTGGCCGGCCTTTCGGTGGCGCTGCTGTCCGGCCTCGTCAGCCGCATGACGGTGCTGCAGGAGGATGCGAGCTTCGCCAGCTTCTATCTCACATCCCTCGCGCTCGGCGTTCTCATCGTGTCGCTGCGCGGTTCCAACATCGATCTGCTGCATGTGCTCTTCGGCACCATTCTGGCGATCGATGCGCCCGCCCTCTACCAGATCGGCGCGATCACGACCGTCACGCTGCTGGCGCTTGCGGTCATCTATCGACCGCTCGTGATGGAATGCTTCGACCCCGGCTTCCTGCGCGCCGTTGGCGGCCGCGGGCCTGTCTATCACTTCCTCTTCCTGCTGCTCGTCGTGCTCAATCTCGTCGCCAGCTTTCAGGCGCTCGGCACGCTGATGGCCGTCGGGCTGATGATGCTGCCGGCGGCCGTGGCGCAGCTCTGGTCGCGCAGCTTGCCCGCGATGATGGCGATCGCGACGGGAACGGCGGCGGTGTCAGGCTATATCGGCCTTATCGCCTCCTACCACCTCGAATTCGCGTCGGGGCCAACCATCATCATTACCGCCAGCGTGATCTACGGCTTCTCCATTCTCTTCGCACCCTCGGGCCTTGCCCGGCGGTTCTTCCCCCGTCCCCATCTCCGGGGCTAATCCGAACAAGGAGACTCGCATGAACAAACAGAGACTGCTTCTCTCAGCCGCGGCATCGGCCTTCATCGCCTTTGGCGTCGCTGCCCCCGCCTCGGCCGAAACGTTGAATGTCGTCGCTTCCTTCACCGTGCTTGCCGATGTCGTCAAGCATGTCGGCGGCGACCATGTGAAGGTGTCGAGCCTCGTCGGCCCGAATGGCGACCCCCATGAATTTGAGCCCTCCCCTGCCGATGCCAAGACGTTGAATGCCGCCAAGGTCGTCTTCGTCAGCGGCGAAGGGCTGGAAGGCTGGATGGACCGGCTGATCATCGCATCGGGCTATAAGGGATCGCCCGTCGTTGCCTCTGAATGCATCAATACCCGCACCATGGTCGATGATGGCAAGACGGTCATCGATCCGCATGTGTGGAACAGCCCGGTCAACGTGAAGGTCTGGGTCGGCAATATCGAAAAGGCTCTATCCGCTGCCGACCCGGCCGACGCTGCCGATTTCAAGGCCAATGCCGAGCGCTATACCAAGGTGCTGACCGAGCTTGACGCCTATGCGCACAGCAAGTTCGACAAGATCCCGGAAGACCGCCGCAAGGTGCTGACCAGCCACGACGCCTTCGGATATTTCGGCCGTGAATACAAGGTCAGCTTCCTGTCGCCTCTCGGCGTTTCCACCGAGACCGAAGCCTCGGCCGCCAACGTCGCCAAGCTGATCGAGCAGATCAAGACCGAGCATGTGAAGACCTACTTCTTCGAAAACTCGAACGATCCGCGCCTGGTCAAGCAGGTTGCCAAGGCGACCGGCGCGGAGCCTGGCGGCGAGCTCTATGTCGAGTCGCTTTCAAAGGCCAACGGACCGGCTTCGACGTACGAGAAAATGTTCCGTTATAACGTTGACCAGATAGCTGCGGCGATGGCGAAGTCGAGCTAAGCCGAAGATCGGGCAAGCAGTAAACAAACCGGGTCGCAGGACTGTTTCACCTGCGACCTGCGTGCCTGAAGCCACTCTGCTTAAATATTGAGATCGAAGACGAGAATGCCAGCCAAGCCGCCGTCCGTCGAAGAGACGATCCTCTCACCGACGGCGACATGATCTGGATGGACGAGATAGGCATCGCGCGCTTCCGGGCTCTCGAACGTCACGGCAAAGCCATCGACGAAGCCGCCATGCAGCCCCTCCGGCGAAACATTCGGCCCATATTTCACATCGACGATGCCGGGAATGACCTTCTGCAAGGCGACGACGGATTCGAAGAGCGCCCGCTTCTCATCCTGTGTCATGGCGGATTTGAGCCGAAGAAAAACGCAATGCAGGATCATGAGTCAGCCTCCCTGGGTGTTTGGGGCAGCATAGAGGGAAAGGAGTGAGGGGCAAGACGCCACGCCACGAGCATCGCATTTTTACCGGCAATGAATGTTGTCGAGAGATAGCTCCCCTTCCCGCAAGAGCGGCAATGGTTTCCTTGATGTGAACATCCCGGCTTGACTTATTCATAGCTCGGCAGCTATACGTTAATTCATAGCCGGTGAGGTATGAATTGAAATGTCGAATGCGCATGACTTGCTGTTCCGGACGCTTGCCGATCCGACGCGCCGGGCCATTTTCGAGAGGCTGTGCCGTGAAGGTGAAAAGACTGTCGCGGCGCTGACGGCTCGGGCTGGAGTGTCCCAGCCCGTCGTCTCAAAGCATCTTGCCGCCCTGAAGCGTGCCGGCCTGGTGCGCGATCGCCCGGAAGGCCGGCAGACGCATTACAGCGCGCAGCTTGCAGCCCTGGCGCCACTGACCGACTGGACAAATGAGATGACCGGGTTCTGGGAGAGCCGGTTCGACGACCTTGAAGATCTACTCAGAAGGATGGACCAATGAACGATACGTCAACCGAGATCCGCTCCGTCGTTGTCGAGCGGGAGGTCGCCTTTCCGCCGGAAAAGATCTGGCGCGCGCTGACCCAGCCGCATCTAATCGAGGAATGGCTCATGAAGAACGACTTCAAGCCAAGTGTGGATCATCGTTTCAAGCTCAGCGCCGAATGGGGCTCCGTCGACTGCCGCGTTCTGGAAGTCGAGCCGAATAAGACCCTCTCCTACACATGGGATGCCTATGGCCTGGAGAGCGTCGTCGTCTGGACTCTAACACCGACAGGCACGGGAACCCGCCTGCGCATGGAGCAATCCGGCTTCCGGCCTGATCAGCAACAGGCCTATGTCGGCGCCCAATATGGCTGGCAGAAATTCTTCGCAAACCTGGATCAGGTTTTGGCGCGCCCGGACTGACATCCGATCGACCTATCAGAACAACGAGAAGCAAGAGCAAATCGGCTCGCCTTTGGAGGAGGCAAGATGAATTGGAGCAAGTATATTCGGCAGGTCCATCGTTGGCTTTCCATCATCTTTACGGTGACGGTTATCGCCAATTTCGTCGCAATGGCGATCGGCACGCCACCGCCTTGGGTGGTTTACTCACCACTGCCGCCGCTCTTCCTGCTGCTGTTCAGCGGCCTATACATGTTTGCGCTGCCCTACACCTCCGCAAGGCGAAGTTCACATGGTATCGCTGAACGGGGATGACTTAGCCAGTTGCCAAAGACAGCTGACAGATGGCCGTGTCCCCAAGTAGCGGACACGGCCTCGACCATTCATGCAACAGCGCGGGCAGTGATTGGCTATTCGCCAGCCCGCTTGAGCTGATGCCAACCCAGCATCGATTTCGCCCTCGCGTTCGAAACCGGGTCGCCATCCTCGACCACGTTGAAGACGCGGATCAATAAGGTTTTCACGGCAAGCAAGGCGGCGCGCGGCATCATCCACATGCAGGGTTATAGCTCCGATCGGCACATCACAGCCGGTCCCCGGTCCATAAAGCAGGCCATATCGCAAAACCGCGCCGGCAATGCCTGGGGTCGTGAGGGTGAGGGCTTCAAGCCTTCTGATCACGGTCGCGCCCTCCTGAAGCGGGGTTTCTTCCGTGATCTGGCCGGCACCGGCTTGATAGGACCAGGCGATATCCATCCTGCTGCTGTCGCTGGACGCGTTCAAGATGGGGGTTGGCGTCTTCGATATGCCTGAAGATCATGTTGGCTCTCGCGGAATTGGAACAGCCAAGAGCTACGCTTCCCTCGGCTCGGTCGATAGAACCAAAAAGCGAAAAATGGACTGGGCCATGACCTTTGATCAAGGGCAGCATCGCCTTGTGGCAGCCATAGGCCGCATCGAGCGCTTATCGCAGCTCGGCTTTCTTCACCGGCTGCTTGTTCGCAGTCTTGTTTGGACGGAGGGCCTACCTGCTGGCACTCGCTCGGATTGCAGCTCATATCGTCATCTATTTCATCATCGGCCTTCCAGACGCCATCTTTCAGGGTGAAGAAGTCTTGTGAAAGGCAAATTGATCGAAAGCTTTCAATCGGCTCCGGGGATGGCATGAAGAAGCTGGTGGCAATTGCGCTCTTGTGTGCTTGTCTTATCGCAGGAACGCTCTATGCCTCGGTGGGCGGCGACTATCCGCCGCTTAACGATGGTGATCTGATTTTTCAGACGTCGACTAGCAGCCAATCGGGCGCCATCATATTCGCGACCGGTTCGACCTTTTCGCATATGGGCATCGTGAAGAATGACCATGGCGTCATCACCGTCATCGAAGCGGCCGCGAAGGTCAAGGAAACGCCGTTAAAGGCCTGGGTCAGCCGCGGCTTGCTGAAGCGGGTTGCGATCTATCGTGATCAACGCCTCACGCCTGAAATGGCACAACAGCTCCTGTCTTACTCCCGCACGCTATATGGCAAGCCCTACGACCTGTTCTTCTCCTTCAACAACGATGCGATCTACTGCAGCGAGCTGCCCTATCTCGCCTACAAGGCTGTGGGGATCGAGATCGGCAAGACGCAGAAAATATCGGCGCTAAATATCGACAACATGCTTGTCAGGAAGCTGGTTCAGTCGCGATGGCAGCGCGACAGCGAATGCACAGAGCGCGGTTACGATTTCGACCAGTGCTATCAATACATCCTCAACCAGAGCCTGGTGACTCCGATCAGCATTGCCAACGATCCAAATCTAAAAATGATTTACTCGAACTATCCGCTGTGATGGGTGCGATGCTTGGCGTCGATGGGATCGACAACCGAAATAACCCCGCCAGAGAAAATCTGGGCGAATAGCGAAGACAACCGCCCCTACTTCCGTTTAAACGGCTCCATGCCCTTGCGCGCCAGCTCGTCGGCCCGCTCGTTCTCGGGATGCCCGGCATGGCCCTTGACCCAATGCAGCGTCACCTTGTGCCTGTTATAGGCCTCATCGAGCGCCTGCCACAGCTCGGCATTCTTCACCGGCTTCTTGTCTGATGTCTTCCAGCCGTTCTTCTTCCAGCCAAAGATCCATTTGGTGATGCCGTCTTTGACGTAAACGCTGTCGGTGTAGAGATCGACTTCGCAAGGCGCCTTCAGTGCGCCGAGGGCCGATATGGCCGCCATCAACTCCATGCGGTTGTTGGTGGTGTCCGCCTCGCCGCCGCAAAGCTCCTTCTCCACCTCGCCATAGCGAAGCACGGCTCCCCAGCCGCCGGGACCGGGATTGCCCGAGCAGGCGCCGTCGGTGAAAATATCGATGTGCTTCATGCCTGCAGCCCATATTCGGCTGATGAGGCGATCTGGCGGTGGAAGCGCAGCTTGCGCAGATATTCGATCGGGTCTTTCTTGGTGACAAGAGCACCGGCCGGCGTCGTCAGCCAATCATAAAGGCGCGTCAAGAAGAAGCGCAGCGCCGAGCCGCGGGCCAGCGTCGGCAGCGCGGTAATCTCGGCTGCACTCATCGGCCGCACGCTCTGATAGCCTTCCAGCAGCGCCTTGCCCTTGGTGATGTTGTAGGCATGATCCTTCTCGAAGCACCAGGCATTGAGGCAGATCGAGACGTCATAGGCGAGCTGATCGTTGCAGGCGAAATAGAAATCGATCAGGCCCGACAGCTTGTCGCCGAGGAAGAAGACATTGTCCGGGAAAAGATCGGCATGGATGACGCCTTCGGGCAAGTTCTTCGGCCAATGCTTTCCGAGGAAATTGAGCTCGCTGCGGATCTCGTCCTGCAGGCCGGCTTCGACTTCATCGGCGCGCGCCTCAGACTTTTCCCAGAGGAGCTGCCAGCCTTCGACCGACAGCGCGTTCGGGCGGCGGATTTCAAACCCTTCGCTGGCGACATGCATGGCGGCCAGCGCCTTGCCGACTTCGCGACAATGATTGGCATCGGGCTTGCGCAACCACATGCCTTCGAGGAAGGAGATCAGCGCGGCCGGACGACCGGAGAGATGGCCGAGCAAAGCGCCGTCACGGCGCGGCAGCGGCAGCGGGCAGGACAGGCCGCGGCTTGCCAGATGCTGCATCAACCCCAGGAAAAACGGCAGGTCGCCCTTGTCGACGCGCTTCTCATAGAGCGTCAGGATGAGTGGATCACGCGTCGTGTGCAGCAGGAAGTTCGAATTCTCGACCCCCTCGGCAATGCCCTTGTAGGAAAGCAATTCGCCGACCTCGTATTCCGTCAGGAACCACTTCAGATCGTCTTCGGTAATATCGGTATAAACAGCCACGAAATAGTCCTGCGCTTGGGCACTTAGGGATCGGTCATTCGCCGTTGACGAAAGCCATGTCAGCGGTCGTCAGCTCAATGCTGCGCAGCTCGCGATTGACGAGGAAATTCTCGGTTTCCTTGACGGTCTCGGCAAGCTCCACAACAGCATTGTAGCGGGCACGGAACGCTTCGATGATCTCGTTGACGATAACTTCCGGCGCAGATGCACCAGCCGAAAGGCCGACGGTTCGGATATCGCCGATATTATCCCAATCGATCTCCGAAGCGCGCTGGACAAGCACCGATTTTGTTGCCCCTGCCCGCAGCGCCACTTCGACGAGACGCTTGGAATTCGAGGAATTCGGGGCGCCGACGACGATGAAGAGATCGCAGCCCGGAGCCGCCTCCTTCACCACTTCCTGGCGATTGGTCGTGGCATAGCAGATCGAATCGGCGGCCGGCGCCGTGAGATTGGGGAAGCGCTCCTGCAGCTTTGCAATCACGCCGGCGGTGTCGTCGACTGACAGCGTCGTCTGCGTGACGAAGCCGAGATTATCGGGATCGGCGGGCTCGTAGGCATCGGCATCCTCGACCGTTTCGATCAGCGAGACCGCACCTTCGGGCAATTGCCCCATGGTGCCGATCACCTCGGGATGCCCGGCATGGCCAATCAGGACGACGTGGCGGCCAAGGCGATTGTGGCGCATGGCCTGCTTGTGGACCTTGGAGACCAGCGGGCACGTCGCATCGAGATAGAAGAGATTGCGTGCATCGGCATCGGCCGGCACCGATTTCGGCACGCCATGGGCGGAGAAGACGACGGGCTGAGCGCGATGTTCGGCCGGGATCTCGTCCAGTTCCTCGACGAAGATGGCGCCCTTGGCCTCCAGACCTTCGACGACATAGCGATTATGCACGATCTCGTGGCGGACATAGACCGGCGCGCCATAGGCCTTCAGCGCCAGCACGACAATCTGGATGGCGCGGTCGACGCCGGCGCAGAAGCCGCGCGGCCCGCAGAGCCGGATGGTCAGGTCAGGTTTGGAAACGGCTATGTTCATATCTCTTCCGAAATGCGCGACGATGGCTTGAGCATAGATAGTGCCCCATGCCGCCTGCTCCATCTAGTCCGCATGATCTTGTCCAAAAACCGCTGCGCACTTGTTGGGATCATGCTCTAGACGAATATTCCGTCGAAATGAAGCTATTTTGGCAACCGGATCGTCATTTTGTGTTCCTCATCCGTTCTTGATATGAGGTAGCTCCATTAAGGCATTTTGTCGAGAGTCCGGAACCGATGTCCAACTATTCGAACGCCACTTGGGCCGGCATGATCGCCATGGGTCTGCGGCTGTTCGTGCATTGCACGCCATGCGACAAGTCTGTCGAGATCGATATGACCAGGCTGCCACCGGAGGGAAGGGCGATCGGCGCCAGGTTCCGCTGCAAGGATTGCAATCGGCTCGGCACGAACGCGGTGATCCACAAGAGTGCCTATCGAGCGGTGCCGTATCAGCGGTCGTGCCCCCGCGATACCGCTGGGCTAAAGCCGCTCAGCGAACGGACGAAAAGTCAGTAGGTAAAAGGAAACTGCTCGCTATCCGTTCGATGATCGGCCCGTTAGCTTCGCTGGCAGCGCTCACACTCCGCCACTCAGCGTCTGTGACAAATGCGGACCACTTCGCCTCTCGCTCAGCTAGACTTTCCCACCTCAGCAAGTATGTGAGTTGGTTACTGTCAGGCCCCACAGCAGTCGTCCAGAATCCGGCTTGCTCGATACCAAGCCTCTTCCAAATGCCGAGCGTGTGAACTCGAAAGCGCGCAAGTAAATCGGGGAGACGTCCAGGAACGGCGAGATAAACTCTCTGTTCGTATATCATGCTCACTTCCAGGTTACGGGGTTGCATGTGATCGAAACACCTATATTCGTCCAGCAGGTGGTGTCAAGCGAAGCGAAGGTGCCCTCCCTATCGCCTCGTTACCGACGTTGCTGGCGCTGAGGCGGTCGATCCCCCAGTCTCAGACCTCAAGTTCACTCAATGAGATTGAGCGACTGTTGTTGCGCGACAAAGACATGCAGTGCGCTTATTTGAAAAGAGGGACACCCATATCTACGATCTGCACTCCTTGCCGTTCTCAGGGTGTTCCCAGCCATCGTTGATCGAGAGAGCCCGGTCTACGCGAGCCGGATGTGATCTCGATGGCCATTCATCGAGAACCGGCAGCATTGCAAGCGCGTCATCTAGCTTGTAGCCGGCCTTACGCTTGGCAGCTCTATTGCCGATTTCACTGGCTCGGCGCATCCGGATGACGTTTGCGCCACCAGGAGATCGCGACGATTGCAGCCAGCGCCACCGCCAGCCCGTACCATGTCACCGCATATTGCAGATGATTGTTCGGCAGATCGATGATGGTGACGCCGCCCACTGGCAAGCCCCGCGGATTGGGCGTCTTGTCAGCGTCGATGAAGAAAGGCAGCACCTTGTCCTTCGGCAGCCCGACGCTGGATGCCATGACGTCGAGATCCTTCCAGAAGAAGAAGTTCTTGACGAGATCGTTGTCCGGCATGCCATCGGGCCGGCTTGTGAGCCTGGCGCGCACAAGGCCGGTAAGGCTCTGTTCGCCGGTCAACTGTCCCTGCTTGCGCATCTCCGGCTCTTTGGCCGCAGAAGGGACGAAACCCCTGTTGACGAAGACGTAGCGACCGTCGTCAAGCTGCAAGGGCGTGTAGATGTAAAAGCCGGGTTCGTCGCCATAGGTGGCGAGGAAATGCCGTTCCTTGTCGTTGAGATAGTGGCCGCGCGTCGTGACGACGCGATATTCGATGTCGCCGCCGGAGGCAGCCATGGCCTCTACCGCCGATAGCGGCACGGCCGGTGCGTCCTTGCGCGCGGAGATATCGGCCAGCAGGCCCTCTTTCCAATGCAGCCGCTCGACCTGCCAGGTGCCGAGCCCCAGCAGAATGACGAGCGCGGCAAGCAGGATCAAAGCCTTGCCGATCTGCCACAAAGGATTGGCGCGGCGAGCAGGCACGGCGATCTCAGTCACCGCTGATACGCCCTTCGGCGGCATTGTTGCGGTACTGCAGAGCGATCAGAATGCCCTTGCACCAGCGCAGGGAAAGCAGCGACAGAATGATGGTCAGCGGCGCAAACAGCACTATGTAAACCCAGATCGGCGGCGCGTAATTGACCTGCATCCAGAGGACCAGACCGATGACGATGAAGCCGACGATCAGGATGACAAAGACCGCGGGACCATCGCCCGCATCGGCGAAGGCATAATCGAGATTGCAGGCGGAGCAGCGTGGCTTGATCGACAGCAGCCCGTCGAAAAGCTTGCCATGGCCGCAGCGCGGGCAGCATCCCTGGATACCGACCTTGAACGGATCGACGGGTGCAAAGAGAGCACCATCATTATGCGGCGCCTCAGTGGAGTTTTTGTCTTGCTCTGAGCTCAAAGTCCGGTCTCGATCAGTCTGCAATTGTGGGCGAGCATCATGATCTCGCCCCTGACATAATCAGTAGCCGTGATGCATCCATTCGTCCAATCGAAAAGCTCACTTATCGCTGCTCCGACCTAGATATCAGCAAAGAGGATCTGTCTCATGGAACATGGCGAGAGCGAGACCGCAGGCCAGATCATCATCCTGAACGGTGCGCCGCGATCTGGCAAATCGAGCATTGTCGAAGCCATCCAGGCCGGATTCGACGGCGTGTGGGTCAATCTCGGCGTCGACGCCTATGTGCGGCACATCACGCCGGCGCGCTATCGCCCGGGCATCGGTTTGCGTCCCGGCGGCGAGCGACCCGATCTCGAGCCGTTGGTTCCGCGCTTCTATGCCGCACTCTATGCCTCGATCGCCGCCCATAGCCACCTCGGATTGAATGTCGTCGCCGAGTTCGGGCATCACGACGCCTATTCGCGCCCGCTCGGCATCCTTGCCGCTTGCGCAAGGCAGCTTGCGGGATTGCCTACCCTTTTTGTCGGGGTGCGCTGTCCGCTTGATGTGGTGATGCAGCGCCGGCTGGCGGAGGGGCCGGAAAGGCAGGGCGTTTATGTTGCCGTCGAAGCCGGCGCACCCATTCCCCCGCCGGTCGTCGCCTGGCAAGACCATGTGCATCGCCCAGGCATCTACGATCTGGAGGTCGATACTTCAACGAAAAGCCCGCAGGCATGGTCAGAAGAGATCAAGCTGGCGCTTGAGCGCGGTATTCCACGTCCGTCGGCATTCGAACGGCTGGCAGCCGGCGGCGGCTAGTGCAGAAGCAAAAAAGGCGGACGCCAGACGCCCGCCTTCTATCCTTAAAAGATCGTGGCCGATCAGCCAGCTGCGACTGGCGCGCCCCAGCTGCCCCAGATGTAGATGCAGAAGAACAGGAAAAGCCAGACGACGTCGACGAAATGCCAGTACCAGGCAGCCGCTTCGAAGCCGAAATGCTGCTTCGGCGTGAAATCGCCCCTGATGGCGCGGACCAGGCAGACCAGCAGGAAGATGGTGCCGATCAGAACGTGGAAGCCATGGAAACCGGTCGCCATGAAGAAGGTCGCGCCATAGATCGAGTTCTTGAACGCGAAGGGCGCATGCGCATATTCGTAAGCCTGCACGCAGGAGAACAGCGCGCCGAGCAGCACGGTGAGCGTAAGGCCCTGGATCAGTCCCTTGCGGTCGCCATGCAGCAGCGCATGGTGCGCCCAGGTGACCGTGGTGCCTGACAGCAGCAGGATGACGGTGTTGTAGATCGGCAGGTGCCAGGGATCGAGCACCTCGATGCCCTTCGGCGGGAACTGGCCGCCGAGGAATGCCGTGCGCGATGCCTGAATCGCTTCGTTCGGGAACAGGCTGACGTCGAAATA
Source organism: Rhizobium sp. BR 315 (assembly GCF_050577975.1). NCBI lineage: Bacteria > Pseudomonadati > Pseudomonadota > Alphaproteobacteria > Hyphomicrobiales > Rhizobiaceae > Rhizobium > Rhizobium sp. BR 315. The sequence continues at coordinate 23,491 of NZ_JARWKZ010000026.1, forward strand.
GGCCCAGAACCAAGCAACGAAGAACATCACTTCGGAGGCGATGAACATGATCATGCCGTAGCGCAGATGCAGCGATACGACACGCGTATGCGCGCCTTCATGCGCTTCCTTGATCGTATCTGCCCACCAGCCGTACATGACGTAGAGGACCACGGCCAAACCGATGAAGAACAGCCAAGGCTGAGCGAAATTGATCCCGAACAGATGCACCGCGCCACCGTTGAGGTAGCGCATGAAGCAAACACCGCCGAACGTAATCACGAAGGCACCGAAGGCCGCCACGATCGGCCATGGGCTAGGATCGATAATGTGATAGTCGTGTTTTCTCTGATGCACTTCGGCCATGTCAGCAATCCCCGAATAACTTTTCCCATATTGCTTCCGGTCAAACCGAAAAGCACTCTCCATCAAAGCTTCTTTTCCGCCGGCTTCACTGCGCCGTCGTTCGATGCCACGGGTTTTGCGCCTTCCCGTGGGTAGTAGGTGTATGACAGTGTCAGCGCGTTGATCGTCTTGGTTTCCACTGCCTTGGCGATCTCCGGATCGACGTAGAAAACCACCGACATGTCGCGCTTTTCCCCTGGCGCGAGATCCGTCTCATTGAAGCAGAAGCACTGGACCTTGTTGAAATACACACCGGCTTCCAGTGGCGAGACATTGAAGATCGCCTGCCCGCGCTCCGTCTTGTCGGACTTGTTCTCGATCTGGAACTTGACCTCGATCGTCTCGCCAATCTTCGGGCTCACCGAGCTCTGCAGCGGTTTGAAACCCCAGGGCAAACCGGGTGCGACATTGGCGTCGAAGGAAACCTGGATCCGCCTGTCGAGAATAAGGTTGGACACCTGCTCGACGCGCTGCGTCGTGCCGTTATAGCCCGTCACCTGACAGAAGAGACGATAGAGCGGCACGGCTGCGGCGCACATGGCGCTCATGCCGATGACGAAGCTTAGGCACATGGCAACGACCAGCCCGTTGTTCCGGCTGCCGGTTCTTGCGTTCTTTGTTGCCTCCTCCTCCATCACGCCTCCTCAAACGTGTCCGGAACCGACCTTGATGATGGTGATCGCGTAGAACAGGATCACCAGGCCGGCCAATACCAGGCCGAGCGCTATGTTGCGCCCGCGCCGCGATTTCTTCTGCGCTTCCGTCAGCTTGACAAGCTCGATCATAGCCAGCCTCCTGCGCCGCTCGACATCAACACAGCGGCAAGCCGGTCGATCAGCAGCGCGGAAAAGATCGCAAAGAGATAAAAGATGGAAAAGCCGAAGAGCTTCTTTGCCGGCACCATCTTTACGTCGCCATCGGCCATGCGCCAGACGGCGATGGAACAGTGTATGAAGATCACGCCAAGAATTGCGGCTACAATGCCGTAACCCAGGCTTGCAAAGCCCATGAAGGTGGGCACAACGCCGATGATCGCGGTCAGAACGGCGTAGACGACGATCTGGTTCTTGGTCGACGGGATACCGGCGACGTTCGGCAGCATCGGCACGCCGACGGCCTCGTAGTCGCCCATCTTGAACAAGGCGAGCGCCCAGAAATGTGCCGGGGTCCAGAGGAAAATGATCAGGAAGAGAACGATGCTCTCGACCGTGACGCTGCCCGTCACGCAAGCCCAGCCGATAACGGGCGGAAAGGCGCCGGCGGCACCGCCGATGACGATATTCTGCGGCGTCGAGCGCTTCAGCCACATCGTGTAGACGACGGCATAGAAGAAAATGGTGAAAGCGAGGATGCCAGCGGACAGCCAATTGATGGCAAGGCCGAGGATCGTCACCGAGAAGCCTGACAGCACCAGGCCGAACGCCAGAGCTTCGGACGGGCTGATGCGACCCGAGGGGATCGGCCGGCGTGCCGTACGGCTCATGACCGCGTCGATATCGGCATCGTACCACATATTCAACGCGCCGGATGCGCCGGCTCCGACAGCAATGCAGAGGATGGCGATGAAGCCGAGAACCGGATTGATATGGCCGGGGGCCAGCACGAGACCGGTGAAGGCGGTGAAGACGACCAGCGACATCACGCGCGGCTTCAAAAGCTCGAAATAATCGCGCGCGCTCGCTTCCGACAGGCCGCTTTCGGCTTGTTTTGCGAGTGCTTCGTGATTGTCGACGACCGTCATTCTTTTTCCAATTATTCAGTTGAGACGGACGCCGCTTATCACGGCGTCCGGAAACAGGCTACTTGATGCGCGGCAGCTCTTCCCACTGGTGATGCGGTGGCGGCGACGAAAGCTGCCATTCGAGCGTGGTTGCGCCCTCGCCCCAGGGATTGTTGCCTGCAACGCGCTTCTTTGCGAAGGCATCTATAACGCCCCAGAAGAAGAAGCAAAGACCTACGGCTGCGACATAGGAGCCGATGGAGGACACGAAGTTCCATCCGGCATAGGCATCCGGATAGTCGATATAGCGGCGCGGCATACCCGCACGACCCAGGAAGTGCTGCGGGAAGAACACCATGTTCACACCGATGAAGGTGATCCAGAAGTGCCAGTTGCCGATCCGCTCATTGTACATGTAGCCGGTCATCTTCGGGAACCAGTAGTACCAGGCGGCGAAGATCGCGAAGACGGCGCCGAGCGACAGTACGTAGTGGAAGTGTGCCACCACGAAGTAGGTCGCATGCAATTCACGGTCGAGACCGGCATTGGCGAGCTGAACGCCGGTGACGCCGCCAAGCGTGAACAGGAAGATGAAGCCGAGCGCCCAGATCATCGGCGTGCGGAACTCGATGGAGCCGCCCCACATCGTCGCGATCCATGAAAAGATTTTCACACCCGTCGGGACGGCGATAACCATCGTCGCGAAGACGAAGTAGCGCTGCGTATCGAGCGAGAGGCCCGTCACATACATGTGGTGAGCCCAGACGACGAAGCCGACGGCACCGATCGCGACCATGGCGTAGGCCATGCCCAGGTAGCCGAAGATCGGCTTGCGCGAGAAGGTCGAGATGATGTGGCTGATCATGCCGAAGCCGGGCAAGATCAGAATGTAGACTTCCGGATGGCCGAAGAACCAGAACAGGTGCTGGTAGAGCAGCGGATCGCCGCCGCCTTCCGGCGCGAAGAAGGTCGTGCCGAAGTTGCGGTCCGTCAGCACCATGGTGATGGCGCCGGCAAGAACCGGCAGCGACAGGAGCAGCAGGAATGCGGTGATCAGAACCGACCAGGCAAACAGCGGCATCTTGTGCAGCGTCATGCCCGGAGCGCGCATGTTCAGGATCGTGGTGATGAAGTTGATCGCACCGAGGATCGAGGAGGCACCCGCGATGTGCAGCGCGAAGATGACCAGATCGATCGCCGGACCCGGGTGGCCGACGGTACCCGACAAGGGCACATACATCGTCCAGCCGCCGCCCGCGCCGTAAGCGCCCGCAGGCCCTTCGACGAACATCGAGAGGAGCAGCAGCAGGAAGGCCGGGACGAGGAGCCAGAAGGAGATGTTGTTCAGGCGCGGGAAGGCCATGTCAGGCGCACCGATCATGATCGGCACCATCCAGTTGGCGAAGCCGCCGATCATAGCCGGCATGACCATGAAGAAGATCATGATCAGCGCGTGAGCGGTGACGAAGACGTTGTACATCTGCTTGCCGCCATCGATGGCAGCATCGCCCGAATAGCCGTAGACCATCGACGCCAGACCGCTGAAGATCTGAATGCCGGGTTCCTGCAGCTCCATGCGGATGGCGACGGACAGGAGGAATCCGATGACGCCCGCGAAGATCGCGAAGATCAGATAGAGCGTGCCGATGTCCTTGTGATTCGTCGAAAACAGCCAACGCTCGGCGAAGGTCTGCTTGTGGGCGTGGTGATCATCATGCGCATGGGCGTCTTGAAGACTGTGCGAGTGATCGTCGTGTGCCTTTGATCCAGACATTGTTCCTACCCCTCCTCTTACTTGGCCGTGTTTTCGGCGACCTTGACGGTTGCCGGTTGGTCGACAGCGGCCATTAGAGCCTTATTCGCTTTGTTCAGATCGGTTGCAGCGGAAGCAAGCCACTGCTTGTACTGATCGTCTGAGACAACGCGAATTGCGATCGGCATGAAAGAGTGATCCTTGCCGCAGAGCTCGGAACATTGCCCATAGAACAGGCCTTCGCGGTCAGCCTTAAACCAGGTCTCATTCAAACGACCGGGAATGGCGTCGATCCTGACACCGAAGGACGGCACGGCGAAGGAATGGATGACGTCAGCCGGCGCAGCCGTGACGAGAACGCGGACATTCTTGCCGACGGGCACGACCATCTCGTTATCGACAGCGAGGAGCCGAGGATATTTCGACTTATCTTCCTTGCCAGCCGTGGTGCGATCCTGCTCCTTCAGCATGAAAGAATCGAAAGCGAGCGGCGCAACGCCGCTGTTCTCATATTCATAGTTCCACTGCCATTGCGTCGCAGTCGCCTTGACGGTCACGTCGGTCTGCTGCGGAAAGGTCAGCTGGTCGGTGAGAAGATTGAAGGAAGGAATTGCCAGAAACAGCAGGATGAGAACGGGGCCAATCGTCCAGATAACCTCGATCAGCGTGTTATGGCTCGTCTTGGACGGTACCGGGTTCTTGGAGGCCTGGAACTTCACCATGACGACCACGAGGAGAACGAGGACAAGCAGCGTGATCGGAATGATAAACCAAAGCGTGTATGCCTCAAACCAACGGATTTGATGCATATTGCCGGTTGCCGCCTGCTGCATACCGATTTCCCAAGGTCTCGGCTGATCGGCATAGCTGCCTGTCGCAAAAAGCAGACAGATCAGAGCCGACAGAGCCGCGTAAGCTCTCTTAATCACGATGTCTCTCCCTCCAGCGTTTGATCCCAGATCTTCCTCAAACGCAGTATCCCTACAATCCATTGCGCTTCAAACCACAGTTTGGGGTACTCCGCAACAACTCAAGACATTTGTTAGTGCGGCATTTTTGCGCGAAGTTGCTCCTCCGCCGACCGAACATGGCAAGCATTTCATCATCATACGAAAAATTGCATCGCGGTCCATGGCGCCACCCGGACAAAATGGAGTAGATGTCGTATTTCCGCCGTAGTCGATTGGAATCCAGCACCGGGGCTTTTCATTTGCCGGCCTGGGCTTCAACAATAGCGGCACTGATTCGAATCTAGAGGTTTCCATGGGTTTTCGTTCCCTCGCCCGGCTTTGGCTTGTTACCGGCAGCGTCGTTGCCGCAGTTGCGGCGCCCGCATGGGCGCAACAAGCACAGCAGACGCAGCCGCCGGCGCAGCAGCTACAGCCCCAGCAACAGGGCCAGCCGCAGCCTCATACGCAACAGGTTCCCACCAGCCAGGTTCCGCAGCCGCCGGGCACGGTGCGTTCGAGCCACGGCGCATGGTCCGTCGTCTGCGACAAGCCGGCAGGCGCCTCGACCGAGCAATGCGCGCTGATGCAGAACGTCATCGCCGAGGATCGTCCGGAAATCGGCCTTTCCGTCGTTGTCCTGAAGACCGCCGACCGCAAGTCCAAGATCCTGCGCGTGCTTGCGCCGCTCGGCGTGCTCCTGCCGAACGGCCTCGGCCTCAACATCGACGGCAAGGATATCGGCCGCGCCTATTTCGTCCGTTGCTTCTCCGATGGCTGCTATGCTGAAGTCGTGCTTGAAGATGAGCTGTTGAAGACGCTGCGCAGCGGCGCCACGGCGACCTTCATCGTCTTCCAGTCGCCGGAAGAAGGCATCGGCATTCCTGTTGATCTGAAGGGCTTCGCCGAGGGTTACGACTCCCTTCCCTGACCGGATGGGCTTGCTCTTGCGCAGTGCGAAGCCTACATCCGCTCTGAACGGAGCAATTGACCCATGAACACCGATCTCCTTACCCTTTTCGACGCCGACGAAGCGAAGCTTCGGGCCATCGTGGCTGAAGCGCTTTCGGGTGCCGACGACGGCGAGCTCTTCGTCGAGCATGTCCAGGCCGAATCGCTGACCTTCGACAACGGCCGGATGAAGGGCGGAAGCTTTAATACCGAGCAGGGCTTTGGTCTTCGCGCCGTGGCGGGTGAAGCAGTGGGCTACGCCCATGCGGGCGATCTTTCAGAAGCAGCACTGAAACGCGCCGCCGACGCCGTGCGCGCCGTTACCTCGGGCTATGCCGGCTCCTATGCGGCTGCGCCCCAGCGCACCAACAAGGTGCTCTACGGCGACGGAAACCCGATCGGTGCCCCGACCTTCGAGGAAAAGGCAAAGCTACTCCAGCAGATCGACAGCTATCTGCGCAACAAGGACGACAAGGTGCGGCAGGTGACGGCGTCCATCGCCGCAAGCTGGCAGGTGGTCGATATCCTTCGCGCCGATGGCCATCGCGTCCGCGATATCCGTCCGATGACGCGAATCAACATCTCAGTCGTCGTGGGCGACGGCGACCGCCAGGAAGCAGGTTCCTTCGGCACGGGCGGCCGCATCGGTTTCGGCGATTTCGTCACGCAGGACAATTGGCATCGCGGCGCAGATGAGGCCCTGCGGCAGGCACTTGTCAACCTCGAAGCGATCGATGCGCCGGCCGGCACGACGGACGTCGTACTTGGCTCCGGCTGGCCGGGCGTCATGCTGCACGAGGCCGTCGGGCACGGGCTGGAAGGCGATTTCAACCGCAAGAAGACCTCGGCCTTCGCGGGCTTGCTTGGCCAGATGGTTGCCGCGCCCGGCGTGACCGTCGTCGATGACGGGACGATCGAGAACCGCCGTGGCTCCATCACGGTGGACGATGAAGGCACGCCTTCGGCCTATAACGTGCTGATAGAAAACGGCAAGCTGGTCGGCTATATGCAGGATCGGCAGAACGCACGGCTGATGGGCATGAAGGCGACCGGCAACGGCCGCCGCCAGGGATATGCTCACACGCCGATGCCGCGCATGACCAACACCTATATGCTCGGCGGCGACAAGACACCGGAGGAAATCATCGCCTCGGTGAAGAAGGGCATCTATGCCGTCTCCTTCGGCGGCGGCCAGGTTGACATAACGTCCGGCAAGTTCGTCTTCGGCTGCACCGAGGCCTATCTTATCGAGAACGGCAAGATCGGCGCTCCGATCAAGGGCGCCATGCTGATCGGCAACGGGCCTGAGGCCATGAAGCGGGTTTCGATGATCGGCAACGACATGAAGCTCGATACCGGCATCGGCAATTGCGGCAAGGCCGGCCAATGGGTGCCCGTCGGCGTGGGCCAGCCGCATCTGCGGATGGATCAGGTCACAGTGGGCGGCACCAAGGCTTAAGGCGCCCCGCCATCAGTCCTTACGAGGCCGGAAATACCATTTGCGCTCGACGGCAGCGGCCAGATCAAGGCCGTTGCGGTGCGCAAAGAGCAGGATATGGCCGAGCACATCGGCGGTCTCGTCCGCCAGGGCCGTCGCCAGTTCCGCTTCGCTCATGCCCTTGCGGCGCCCACGACCGGTCACCCTGTTCCAGATCTGGATCAGTTCGCCCATCTCCTCCTGGAGTTTCAGGACGAACCAGTCGTCGTCGCGTTCCAGGCCGTTGTCGGCGGCATAACTTGCCGAAGCCACTTCAAATTGCTGCATCAGATCTTTCAACATCGGCGTCGTTCCCTTTATGTTCCTGGCATTGATGAACGATTCCGACAAAAAAGTCGAGCCGGCGGAGTTTTGCCCCGCCGGCTCTCATTTATCCAATATGCTCTATGCTCAGCCCTTGTTCGGGAGCAGCATGCAATCGAAATCCTTGCGCTTCAAAGCCGAGCAGGCTGAATTCGCATCGTCGCGGCTTGCAAAACCGACGAAGCGGGCACGATAGACCGTGTTGGCACCCTTGCCGACGGCTTCCGTGTAGGGCGAGGCATTGGCGAGCGCATTGCCGGCCCTGGACTTCGCCTCGGACAATAGATCCTTAGCGGCCTGTGCGGTCGGCGTTGCGGCGATCTGCACCTGCCAACCGCCGGCCGCGGCCGGCTTGTTGGCAACGAGGATCTGGTCCATCGCAGCGGGACGGTCCATCGGAACGGTGACGTTCGAGGCTGCGGCAAAGGCCAGCGGAGCGGCCTCGACGCGCTTGCGCGCTATCGTGGTGGTGGCTGGTATCGTAGCGGCGGGTGTCGTTGTAGCCGTGGTCTGCGCATCGACATCGACGGAAACATCGTCGGATGCAGACGCCACTTCGACCTGCTTTGCCACCTTGCCGCCGCCAACGCTGGCGAGCAGCCGCGGTGTCGCAGCCGGGCTTGCCTTCGGCACATAGCGATCCAGCAGAGAGGCCATCAGCGCATCGCGACCGCGTGCGGTGGCGCCACCCATGACGACGCCGATCACGCGGCGGTTGCCCTGACGCACGGCGCTGACGAGGTTGAAGCCGGAGGCATTGGTGTAGCCGGTCTTGATGCCGTCCATGCCTTCATAGCGATACATGAGGTTGTTGTGGCCGCGAACGCGTTGGCCGCGATAAGTGAAGCTCGGCTGCGAGAAGAGCCGGTATTCCTGGGGATAGTTGTTGATGAGCGCAACGGCAAGCGTCGACATATCGCGTGCGGTCGTCACCTGCTGCATGCTCGGAAGGCCGGACGCGTTCACGAAGACAGTGCGGCGCATGCCGATCTCGCGCGCCTTCTGCGTCATCAGCCGGGCAAAGCCGCTTTCGCTGCCGCCGAGCGCTTCCGCCATGGCAGCGGCGGCATCGTTGGCGGATTTGACAATCATGCCGTCGACGGCTTCGCGAACGGTCACCGTGCCGCCCGCCTTCAGACCGAGCTTGGTCGGGGGCTTGGTCGCGGCAGCGCGCGATACCGGTATGCGGGTGTTCCAGCTGAGCTTGCCGCGATGGATAGCCTCGAAGGCCAAATACAAGGTCATCATCTTGGTCAACGATGCCGGATGGTTGAGGCTATCCGCATTGTTGGAAGCCAGCACATTGCCGGTCTTCGCATCCATGATGAAATAGGCGCCGCCGGCGAAGCTCGCCACAGGGGCGCTCACCAGCAGGACGGCCGCAGACAGGGCCATCAAAAGTCTTTTCATATTCGTCCCCAACCGAAAGAATGCCAACACACCGCATCAATCCCTGTATGATTTTGCGACAGAAACCCTGATATCAGTGCGATATTGAGGCAACAGCCTCCATAGTTCTCCAATTTTGCCTTTCCTGGTAAAATAACTATTAACGCATTGGAAATTATGGCAAAGATTCAGTAAGGTTTAACGGGGATGGGCTACAAGCCTGACATTCGTCAACCGGATCGATCCGCATGGAACAGGGCATCAAGGTCCGCCTGAAGCGCAGGCTGATCTCCAGCGGACTTGAGGCGGCCGCAATTCTTAAGGGTGCCGGCCTGATGCGAGACGTCGCCGTCATCGGCTCCATATTCACCCTGCATCATGTCCGCCCTACCCTGTCCCGACGCTTCGCACCCAACGCGCATCTCGAGGTCTCCCCCGATTTTCTCGACCGGGCGATCGGCCGCCTGAAGAAGGACGGCTACGAGTTCATCCCTGTTGACGCATTGCCGGCGCGGGTCGCGAATGCCGATGGCAAGCCGCCATTCGTCGCCTTCACGCTCGATGACGGCAACCGCGACAATCTCGATCACGCCCTGCCGATCTTTGCCCGCTACAATGCACCCTTCACAATCTTCGTTGCCCAGGGTCTTTCGGAACGGACCCATAGCCTGTGGTGGGAAACGCTGGCCGAACTTCTTGAGCGGCTGGATCGGCTGACATTCGATTTCGGGTCCGGCGAGGAATTCCTGCCGCTCGGAAAGTACAGTCAGAAGCAGGCTGCCTTTTCCCGTTTTGCGGCTTTCGTTCATGGCAATGACGAGAGCGAGGCCGTTGCGCGGATCGACGATCTCGCCAGACGGAACGGTCTGGAGCCGCTGGATATCGTCCGTGCATCGATCATGGATCGGGCGGAGTTGCGGGACCTCGCCCGCCATCCCCTCGCTTCGCTTGGCGCGCATACAGTGAGCCATCGGGCGCTGGCGCGGCTGCCCGAGGCGGAGTCCGCGGCGGAAATGGCGCTTTCAGCCGACTATGTGGCCGACATCACGGCGAAACGACCGACCGTGATTGCCTATCCCTATGGGACGATCGATGCGGTCTCGTCGCGAGAGGGCAGGCTTGCTGCCGAACTCGGCTTCTCGGTCGGGGTCACGACACGACCCGGCATGATCACGGCGGCAAGCGGCGGCGGCCTCACCCTGCTGCCGAGGCTGTCGCTGAACGGTCACTATCAGAAGGCACGCTATGCCTCGGCGCTCGCCTCCGGCATTCCCATGCGGCTGATGGGACGCCGGGAGGCGATGTAGCTCCGCCGGGCGACGGTGCCGATCTTACGGATACATCCGCACCTTTTGCCAGGCGCCTTCCGGCACATCACGTCGAAATTCGATACGGTCGTGCAAACGGAACTGGCGGTCGTGCCAGAATTCGATCGACAGCGGGCGGATACGGAAGCCGGACCAGTAAGGCGGGCGCGGAATGTCACCGATGGCATAGCGGGCGGTATATTCGGCAACAGCCTTTTCCAAGGCGAACCGACCCTCAAGAGGACGAGACTGCTTCGAAGCCCAAGCACCGATTCGGCTGCCGCGAGCTCTCGTCTTGTAGTACTCGTCCGCCTCCTTGTCAGTCACCACCTCAACCAGACCGCGCAGGCGCACCTGGCGACGTAGCGATTTCCAGTGGAAACACATGGCTGCTTTCTTTTGGGAAAGAATTTCTTGGCCTTTCTGGCTTTCGAAATTCGTATAGAATACGAATCCGTCGCTATCGAAACCCTTCAGAAGGACCATGCGAACATTTGGCAACCCATCCTTATCAACCGTTGCCAGAGCAACCGCATTCGGATCATTGGGTTCAGTGGTCTCCGCCTCGCGCAGCCAGGCTGCAAAAAGAGTGAAGGGTTCGTTCTGCTCGGTGAAGTCACCGCTTGTTAACTCGTTTTCCGACATATTAGTTTAAATACTCCGCAATTCCTAGAAACAGTCGGCCTCTCAGGCTGGCCGAAATATTCGGGTGGAAGTCATAGCAAAGTCGACCGTTCATACAAAGCGCAAGCTTGCAAAAGACGCGACGATGGCTATCGCCCTTGTCTCCCTTTTCACCCTTGGCGGCTGCGTTGGCGGAGGGATGGACTATCTCAGCTCAGCGAAAGTGGACCGCAGCGTCTCGACCGGCACAGTGCCGACCGCCCCTGTAACCACCGATAGTATCTCCGACGAAGCCACAGTGCGCAACGCCGTAACTTCGGCGGATCTTCACAAGCTCAACGGCCAGTCGATTCCCTGGGCCAATGCTTCCACGGGCAGCGCCGGCGTCATCGACATGATCGTCGAAAACAATGCCTCGGGCGTGGTCTGCCGCCAATTCCGTACAACCCGCCATTCCTATGACGGCATCGCCAACTTCTCCGGCAGAACCTGCCTCGTCGGCCAAGGCGAATGGCAATTGCTGAGCTTTCAGCAGGCCGGCTGATTAGCACTTTTCTAGCTTCCCAAAGCCAGGGCAGTCCGGCTCGACGGCCGCCACAATACATATGGCATGCTACTCCAGTTTCACGCGCCCGTCGTTAGCAATCGGCTAACCATCTCGCAAAATGGCCATTGTCCGCTCCCACCAGGCGTAACGCCTGATTAGCAACTTTTCCCGCAGGATCATTTCATACGCGCAACGACCTTGCCTCTTAAAGGGCGCAGGACAGCGAAGCGCGGACCATGAATTTATTTTGCTGGGATGCTCCTACGGTGCCGGGCACACCCATGAAACAGTGGCGGGAAAGATGCGTGATCCTTACAAGGTGCTGGGCGTAAAGAAGGATGCCGGGGCGGACGAGATAAAGTCCGCATGGCGCAACCTCGCAAAAACGGCCCACCCCGATCACAATATGGGCGATCCAACCGCCACCGAGCGTTTCGCCGAGATCGGCCGGGCATACGAGACGCTGAAGGACCCGCAAAAGCGCAGCCGCTACGACCAGATCGCCCGCATGGCCGAAGCAAAAGGCCAGAGCACCGAGCAGACGATCATACAGCAGCGCCAGGCGGCGCGCGAAATGGCCGAGCGCGCCAGGGCTGCACGTGCCAATGCTGAAAAAGTCATGGAGGAACTGGCCCGGGCAAACGCCCGCAAGGCGGCCGCAGCCGCTGCCGCGTCCAGTCAGCAGACGGCCACGAACGAGTCGCCCGAGGACGTGGTCGAGCGCATCTTCGGCGCAAAAGCCGCCCGCACGCAGCAGGAGCAGGCCACGGCCGAGGCGGTTGCACAGCAAGCCGGTAAGCAGCAAGCCGGCAAGCCGCAGGAAGCCGACACGACCACCACCGAAGAGGCACAGGTCGAAGAGGAACTGCTGGCAACGGGAACCGGCTCGGTAAGCTCGCGCTCGGCATTCGGCATTCTAAGCTCGTTCGTGCGCCGTATTACCGGCAGCAATGTTCAGGAGAAGCCACCGGAAAAGACGCCGGAAGTCGCTGCCGAAGCGACCGTGGCGCTCGACGACATGCTGAAGGCGCGCTGGATGACCGTGCCTCTGTCCGACGGTCGCGAGGCGCGCTTCCAGGCAACGACGGATATCAGCAACGGCCAGGTGCTTCACCTGAAGGGCCAGGGATTGAAGCTGCCGGGAATGCTGCGCGGCGATGTCGCCGTCACCATCCATTTGTCCACCGACAGCCGCTTCACGCTCGATGGCCATAACGTTCGCACCACACTGCCCGTGACGATAGAAAATGCCGTGCTCGGCTGCGAAACCACGGTCGAAGGGCTGAACGGTCAGGTCAGACTTACGGTACCGGCATGGTCCGGCTCGGATCAGATCGTTCGTATTCCCGGCGAGGGATTGCCTGACGGCAGTGGCGGCAAGGGCGATCTTGTCGTCGAATTGCGGCTGATGCTTTGGGAAAAACCAGACGACAAGATTACAGACCTGATGCGCAGCATGCGCGAAGGGCTTTTCCTGTGAAATTTTGGTGACAACAGCACCCTTTGTTACGATCCCTAACAGTTGATGATCTTTACGATGCTTGAACAGGGGAACGGCCTATGCCATAGGCAGGGTCATTCGAAAGTTCAAGGGAGCAGAATATGGCTCAATCCACTGGCCTCATGGCAGGCAAGCGCGGCGTCATCCTCGGCGTAGCAAACAACCGTTCGATAGCGTGGGGTATTGCCAAGGCCTGTTCGGATGCCGGAGCCGAGATCGCATTGACATGGCAGGGCGACGCTCTGAAGAAGCGCGTCGAGCCGCTCGCTCAGGAACTCGGCGCCTTCATGGCAGGCCATTGCGACGTGACCGAGCCGTCAACGATCGACGCCGTTATCGACGCGCTGGAAGCAAAGTGGGGCAAGATCGATTTCATCGTGCACGCGATCGCCTTCTCCGACAAGGATGAGTTGACCGGCCGTTACCTCGATACCAGCCGCGACAACTTCACCAAGACGATGGACATCTCCGTCTATTCGTTCACGGCCGTCGCACAGCGCGCCGAGCGAATCATGAATGACGGCGGCTCGATGATCACCCTCACCTATTACGGTGCGGAGAAGGTCATGCCGCATTATAACGTCATGGGTGTCGCCAAGGCTGCTCTGGAAGCAAGCGTGCGCTACCTCGCAGTCGATCTCGGTAGCCGCGGCATTCGCGTCAATGCGATTTCGGCAGGCCCGATCAAGACGCTCGCAGCTTCCGGCATCGGCGACTTCCGCTATATACTGAAGTGGAACGAGTACAACGCGCCGCTGAAGCGGACCGTTACGATCGACGAGGTCGGCAACTCCGCCCTCTACCTTCTGTCCGACCTGTCGACGGCTGTCACAGGCGAAATCCATCACGTCGATTCCGGCTATCACACAGTCGGCATGAAGGCTGTGGACGCGCCCGACATTTCCGTGGCGAAGGACTGATCAACAGGAAGACTGACCGTGGCGCCCATCCTCTATGTGATACGTCACGGTCAGACCGACTGGAATGCCGAGCGCCGCCTGCAGGGGCAGAAGGACATCGATCTCAATGCCATCGGCCGCGAACAGGCGCGGCAGAACGGCATCGACCTCGCCGAAATCCTCGCATTCGAAAACCGACCTTTCGATTTCATCGCCAGCCCGATGCGGCGCACGCGCGAGACCATGGAAATCGCCCGGCAGGCCATCGGCCTGCCGCCCAAGGACTATCTCACCGACGACAGGCTGATCGAGCTGTCGTTCGGCGCCTGGGAAGGCTTTACCCTCAAGGAACTGAAGGCAACGCAGCCTGACCGGCTTGCAGAGCGCAAGGCGAATAAATGGGATTTCATCCCACCCGGCGATGACGCCGAAAGCTACGAAATCCTCTCCTGGCGCGTGGGCTCCTGGTTGGCCTCAGTCGACCGGCCAACCGTCTGCGTCACGCATGGCGGCGTCATCCGCACGCTATTCCGTCTGATCGGCGATGTTGCGAAGGAAGAGGCGGCCGAAATCCCGATCCATCAGGACCAGATCCTGAAGGTCGATCCGCAAATGAAGATTATCGGCTGGATCTAAGATATTTCCGGGAAGAGTCGGCGGCTTTCTTCGACCGGAATTATATGAAATCACACATTGCCACGGTGCCCATGAGCCGCCGGCAGCCTAGTGGCGTCAGCATTTACTGGACGATATCGAGATCGTTGACGACGCGCTTGCCGTCGACTTCCGTGTAGAAGACCACGACCTTGACGCCGGCCTGCAGGCCGTTGAAATCAAAATCCTCGGGAACCTGATAGTTCTTGCCATCATCCAGCGTGATGCTGAAATTCTTCGTATCGACCTTCTTGATCGTTGCCTCGACATCCGCGCTCTCGGCAAAGCCAGCGACGGGAGCAAGCAGGCTTGCCGTTGCTAAAAGCGTCGCTACGAAAAAGCGCATGGTCGTTACCCTTCAGGTCAATTTGCTCGTGATTTCTTATGCGGCGTAGAAAACACGTCGAATATGGCGGAAGTTGCCCCCAATAGTGACTTCGCCCGCCCAATTGATGAATGTCTCGTCACAATCCACAATTCGGATTAATCTTTGTTTACCATGCCGATGGTCGGTGCAAGATGGGAGCCAAGCGCCGGTCCTGCGGCAACGGAAAGAAAGATTTTGTCTTACCGGCTTTTTGGCCTATGAGTGGGCCACAATCGCAAGAGACAAGACGCGGTCTGTTCGTCAGGCCGCACCAATCCGGTCGTTTTTCATGTCGCACAATACTTTCGGTCACCTCTTCCGCGTCACCACCTGGGGCGAAAGCCACGGCCCGGCACTCGGCTGTGTCGTCGACGGCTGCCCTCCAGGTCTCCGCTTCAAGCTCGAGGATCTTCAGGTCTGGCTCGACAAGCGCAAGCCGGGACAATCACGCTTCGTCACGCAGCGGCGCGAGGACGATCTCGTCAAGGTGCTGTCCGGGGTGATGATGGACGAGGACGGCGAGACCATGATCTCGACGGGCACGCCGATCTCGATGCTGATCGAGAATACCGACCAGCGCTCGAAGGATTACGGCGAGATCGCGCGGCGTTACCGCCCAGGCCATGCCGACTACACCTATGACGTCAAATACGGCATTCGCGACTATCGCGGCGGCGGGCGCTCGTCGGCGCGCGAAACAGCCGCACGCGTTGCTGCCGGCGGCATTGCCCGCCTCGTCGTGCCCGGCGTGACGATCCGCGGCGCGCTGGTACAGATCGGCAAGCACAAGATCAACCGCGCCAACTGGGATTGGACTAAGGTCGATCAGAACCCCTTCTTCGCCCCCGATCCGGAAATCGTGCCGGTGTGGGAAGAGTATCTCGATGGTATCCGCAAGGCCGGCTCCTCGATCGGCGCTGTGGTAGAAGTCGTGGCCGAAGGCGTGCCGGCCGGTCTCGGCGCACCGATCTACGGCAAGCTCGATCAGGATATCGCCTCGCTGCTGATGTCGATCAACGCCGTCAAGGGCGTCGAAATCGGTGAAGGCTTTGCCTCTGCCGAGCTGACAGGCGAGGAGAATGCCGACGAGATGCGCATGGGCAATGACGGCAAGCGCATCTTCCTGTCCAATCATGCCGGCGGCATCCTCGGCGGCATTTCCACCGGCGAGCCGGTGATCGCCCGCTTCGCCATCAAGCCGACCTCTTCGATCCTGACCGAACGCCAGTCGATCGATGCCGATGGCCACAATGTCGATGTGCGCACCAAGGGCCGTCACGATCCGTGCGTCGGCATTCGTGCCGTGCCGATCGGCGAAGCGATGGTTGCTTGCGCCGTTGCCGACCATTATCTGAGGGATCGCGGCCAGACGGGCCAGCAGAGATAGGAATTTCTAGATGCCTTACGACCAGAAGCGTGTTGTCGATGCCATCCGGGCCTTCGAGGCCGGCGAAATCGTCGTGGTCATGGATGATAACGATCGTGAAAACGAAGGCGACCTGATCGTCGCGGCGGTTCACTGCACGCCGGATAAGATGGCCTTCATCGTTCGGCACACCTCGGGCATCGTCTGCACGCCGATGCCGCGAGAGGAAGCCAAGCGCCTGAACCTCAACGCCATGGTAGCGGAGAACGATTCCGCCCACACGACAGCCTTCACCGTCTCCGTCGACTTCAAGCATGGCACCACCACGGGCATTTCCGCCGACGACCGGACGCTGACGGTGCGCAACCTCGCCAATCCGAATGTCGGGCCCACCGATTTCGTCCGTCCCGGCCATATCTTCCCGCTCGTTGCCCGCGAGGGCGGCGTGCTCATGCGCTCCGGCCATACGGAAGCTGCCGTCGACCTCTGCAAGCTTGCCGGCCTGCCGCCGATCGGCGTCATCAGCGAGCTCGTCAATGACGACGGCACGGTGACACGCGGCCAGCAGGTGGTGGAATTCGCCGAACAGAACGGCCTGAAGCTTGTCTCCGTCGCCGATCTCATCGCCTATCGCCAGCGCAAGGAAACGCTGATCGAACTCGGCAACAGCTTCGATATCGAGACGCCGTTCGGCAAGGCGCGCGCACATACCTATTCGCTGCCCTGGGACCCGATGCAGCATCTCGCCGTCGTCTTCGGCGATATCCGCGACGGCATCGACATACCGGTGCGCCTGCATCCGGAAAACGTCGCCGATGATATTTTCGGCAAGAGCAGCCCGGTCGATTTCTACATGCAGAAGATTGCCGAAGAGGGCCGCGGCATCATCGTCTATCTGCGCGAAGGCTCCGTCGGCGTCGGCCATTTCGACAACGGCCGCAAATCGCGCCAGACCGGCCGCGAAGCCCATGCCGAAGCCCAGACGCGCGAGAACGAATGGCTGGAAATCGGCCTGGGTGCACAGATCCTGAAGGATCTCGGCGTCACCTCGATCAAGCTGCTTACCAGCCGCGAGCGGCACTATGTCGGCCTCGAAGGTTTTGGCATCAAGATCGCCAAGACGGAAATCTGCTGAAATTCGCCCTGCTCTTGACCGGGAGGGTCGGAGCAGAGCTCCGGGGTGAGGCGATGTCTCTCCGCACTCAGGGTCACCCCACCCCGTGTGTTCCGGGCGATCTCCCCTCTCAAGGCGGAGGTGGTGAGCCCCGCCACCCCTCGAGAAAGACGACCTTTTCGACGCCGGCGAAGCGAGCGACGCGGTCCAGCTCGGCCTCCAGCTTCTCCAGCCGGCCGGCCGAGGCCTTAATACCCGGCTCCAGCCACAGGCGCTTGACGTCCAGAGTGCCCAACTTGCGATCGGCCTTCATGTCGATCCGTCCGATCAGCCGGTCTCCCTCCAGCAGCGGGAAGACATAATAGCCGTATTCGCGCTTCGGTTCCGGCACGAAGATCTCGATGCGGTAGAAGAAACCGAAGAGACGTTCGGTGCGGTCTCTGTCTCGCAACATCGGGTCGAAGGGGCTGAGGATGCGGATGCGCGCCGGCGCTTCCGGATGATCATCGAGCGTTGCATGGAATTGCGTGAAGGCAAGGGATGGGCGCGGCTTGCCGCCGCCGGCAGGCTCGATCAGCACATCCGTCAATTCGTCACGATGCGTCTCGACCCAGGCCTTGGCCTCATGGGGTTTGACAAGATCCCAGAAGGCAGCGATTTCACCCGAGGTGGCAAAGCCCAGGCGCTGCAGCGCGCTGCGGCAGGCCCAGTCGACGAACTCGTCATGCTCCACTTCCGGCTCATGGAAACGGCTCGGCAGCACGCGTTCGACGAGATCGTAGACCTTCTGGAAATTGGTGCGGCCGGCGATGGCGAATTTGCCGGTACGCCAGAAATATTCGAGCGCCGTCTTATTCGGGTGCCAATTCCACCAGCCACCGGAGACGTGATCCTCCGCCTTGACTTCACGGGCGGTGATGGCGCCGTTCTTCAGCACACGCTCGTAGGTTTCCTCGAAGGCGGCCTCGAAGCCCTCCCCGCGCCATTTGCGCCACCGTTCGACGATCGTCACTTCTTCGCGGCGAAAGCGATGCTTCCAGTAGACGAAAAAGGCGCTCGGGAGGATGGAGGCATCATGAGTCCAGTTCTCGAAGAGTGCGCCATCCTTTTCCAAGAGCTCCGTCAGATGCTCTCGTCGATAGGTCTGGTTGCGCGAAAACAGGATCTGATGATGGGCGCGCTCCACGGTGGCGATGCTGTCCACCTGCACGAAACCGATGTCATTAATGAGCTGCAGCAACCCCGCCTTGGTCAAGGCGCGGTTCGGCGGATTGGCGAGCCCCTGCTTGGCAAGGAACACGCGGCGGGCGTCACGATTCGAAAGCAGATTCGTCATGGCGGATCATAGGCATAAATTCCCATGCGTTCAAAGAGGCATTGATTTGATAAATCGATGCGATGCGCTATAGCTCCGCGATAGAGCAATTCCAGGAAAAGTGTGCAGCGGTTTTCCGTCCGGAATTGCTTGAAATAAAGAGATAGAGCGGTTCAGAGGTTCCGTGAAGCGCTGAACCGCTCCAGTATCATGGGACGGGGAAGCCGCTTGGATATTCGCTTCGACAATGCCGGTGTCGATTATGGCACGCGCACCGCGCTGTTTCCGCTCAGCCTGGCGCTTCGGGAGCGCCGCATCGGTGTGATCGGCCTTAACGGTTCCGGCAAGACCACCTTTGCGCGGCTGATCAACGGGCTCGTCAAGCCGACGACCGGACGCATCGTGGTCGATGGGTTCGACACGGTCGGTGACGCCAGTGAAGTGCTCGGAAAAGTCGGCTATATCTTCCAGTCGCCGCAGAACCAGATCATCCTGCCCATCGTGCGCGACGACATCGCCTTCGGGCTGAAGGCGCGCGGATACGGCAAGACACAGATCGAGGCGGCCGTCGAGAACATTCTCGACCGGTTCGGCGTCAGCCATCTCGGCGCACGGCGCGCCCACGAGCTTTCCGGCGGAGAATTGCAGATGGCTGCCCTCTGCTCGGTGCTGGTCACCGGCCCCGACATCCTGATCCTCGACGAACCAACCAACCAGCTCGACCTCAAAAACCGGGCATTGGTGCAGAAGACCATCGCAGGGCTGCCCGAGGCCGTCATCGTCATCAGCCATGACCTGCCGCTGGTCGAGGATTTCGATCGGGTGCTGCTGTTCGACCAAGGCCGCCTGGTGGCCGATGCTCCGGCCGCCGAAGCCATTGCTCTCTACAAGGAGCTGGCAGGCTGATGCAAACGCTGCATGTCGACGCGGATACATGGATGCATCGGCTTTCGCCGCGCGTGAAGCTGCTGGCACTCGCGGCACTTGGCGTTTTGCTGTTCCTGACGCAATCCATCACGGTGCTTGCCTGTGCAAATCTCATCGGCTCAGGCTTCTATTTTCGCACCGGCTTGGCGTTCGGGGATGCGCTGAAGCGATTGCGTCCTATCCTGATCTCGATTACCGTGCTGGCTGTCTTTGCAGCACTTTTCGGCCCGCTTCACATCGCAATCGTCACCGCGCTGCGCCTGACGGCGCTCGCACTGTTTGCCGCCACCGTGACCGCGACGACATCGATGGCTGGGTTCATCGACGAGATCACCGCCCTTGCTATGCCGCTCGATAAGATGGGCCTGCTCAAAGCAGCCGATATCGGGCTTGCGATCGGCCTCGTTATCCGTTTCGTGCCTGAAATTCTCGACCGCTACCGCGCGATCCGCGAAGCGCATCAGGCCCGGGGGATCGAGATACGGCTGGCAACCACGCTTGCGCCGCTGATCATCCTGACGCTGCGCGATGCGGACAATATTGCGGCGGCGATTGACGCGCGCGGCATTCGGCGGCAATGAACATAGATCTTTTTCGGAAGGAGCCGCCATGAACACCCGCGATCTCGTCCTCTCGGCACTTTTTGCCGCCATCATCGTGGCGCTTGGCCTGCTGCCGCCGATCCCGATCGGCATCATTCCCGTACCGATAACCGCGCAGTCCCTCGGCGTCATGCTGACGGGCGTGGTGCTCGGAGCGAAGCGTGGCACCATCGCAGTGCTGATCGTCGTTGCGCTCGTCATCATCGGCCTGCCGGTGCTGTCGGGCGGCCGCGGCGGTCTTGCCGTCTTTGCAGGTCCGACGGCCGGCTTCTTCGTCGGCTGGATATTTGCAGCCTTCGCCACCGGTTATCTCTCGGAGCGGCTGGTGAAGCCCGAGCAGAGCGGCCTCAACCAGGGCATCAGCTTCTTTGTCGCGGCCGTGACCGGCGGCGTCGTGGTGCTCTATGCCTTCGGCATTGCCTGGCTGGCAATCAATATCGGCTTCAACAAGGCTTTCTTCGGCTCCCTGGCTTTCGTGCCGGGGGACCTCATAAAGGCTTTTGTCGCAGCCCTTGCCGGCCGTGCGGTCATGGTCGGCTACCCGCTGCTGCCGCAGCGAAGCTAGGCCGGGTTCAGGCCAGATATTTGTAGAGCCAATCGCGCGTGTCTTCCGGCAGCGGCGCGGGATCGTGCTCGTCGCCGCGAACCGCGAGCCAGAGAATTTCTACCTCTGCCGCGAGTTCATTGCCGGCCTCGACCGCAACGACGAAGCCGATCGACTTTCCGCCAATCTTGTTGACGCTGATCGAAAAGCGAGCAAGATCATCGTAGCGAAGGGGCCTGTGCAGGGAACAGGACGCCTTCCTGGCGATATAGATCGGCTCGTCATCGACCAAAGGCCGCGTGCGCCAAAAATTCGAAAGCGCCGTCTCCGCCTGCGAGATATAGGATGCTATGAACATGTGGCCATGCCTGTCGACATCGCGCGGCGGCACCCTGACTTCGATGACATCGGATCGCTCTACACTCATCATCACGCAACAACCCTGGTCGACGCCATACTGACCTTAATGAAAGCTTAACACCGCGCCTCGATAAGTAAACGGGCGCCCTTCCAAAGTGGTTAAGATGGATTGTTGACATCGTGGTGACATTGTCCATGTCCTGTAATAGGCGTCACACCTCCTCTATAGATTGGCCCCATGAGCACACGTCTTTACGAACATCCGATCTTCCTAGAACATATTGTTCCGCCCGGCCACCCGGAGCGGCCGGACCGATTGCGGTCGCTGAATATCGCGCTTGAGCATCCGAACTTCGAGCGGCTGGACCGGCGCAAGGCTCCGCCCGCTCCCGAGGATGCGATCCTGCTCGCACATCCCGAAGAACACCTGGAATTCGTCCTGCGCTCGATGCCGGACAGAGGCGACGACGGCGAGATCAACCAGCTCGAGGCAGACACCTATGCCAGCCCGAAGACGCTGCAGGCGATCCTGCACGGCGTCGGCGGCGCCATGGCGGCGGTGGACGACGTGTTTTCCGGCGCTGCCGACAATGTCTTCGTCGCGGCCCGCCCGCCCGGCCACCACGCCGAGAAGTCCAAGGCCATGGGCTTCTGCTTCTTCAACAATGCCGCGATCGCCGCCCGCCATGCGCAAAAGGCCCATGGCGCCGAGCGCGTCGCCATCGTCGACTGGGACGTGCACCACGGCAACGGCACGCAGGACATTTTCTGGGACGACCCGTCGGTGCTCTTCTGCTCCACCCATCAGATGCCGCTCTATCCGGGCACGGGCAAGAAGGACGAGCGCGGCGCGCACAATACCATTGTCAATGCGCCGCTTTCGCCGAACACCGGAGGGGATCATTTCCGTGAGGCCTTCAAATCGCGGATCCTGCCGGCGCTCGATGATTTCCGCCCGGACATCATCATCATCTCCGCCGGCTTCGACGCCCACTACCGCGATCCGCTGGCGCAGCTCAACCTCACCGGCGAGGATTTCGACTGGGCGACGGGGCGGCTTCTGGAGGTCGCCGACCGCAGCGCCAACAACCGGGTCGTCAGCCTGCTCGAAGGCGGCTATGATCTGGAAGGCCTCGCCGAGTCGGCGGGGATGCATATTCTACGCATGATGAAGGGTTGACGATGAGCGAGAGCGCCAAGGTAGATGTTTCAGGCTATTCCTTCGAGAAGGCCGTGGCGGAGCTTGAGAGCATCGTTGCGCGGCTGGAACGCGGCGACGTGGCCCTGGATGAATCCATCACCATCTACGAGCGCGGCGAAGCGCTGAAGAAGCATTGCGAGGCGCTGCTGTCGGCCGCCGAGAACCGCATCGAGAAAATCAGGCTCGACCGCGCCGGCAAGCCGCAGGGCACGGAACCGCTGGACGGTGCGTGAGAGCAGCGAGAAAATTTGAGTTTGCCTGACATTCCCGGTAGGTTGAGCGTCAACCGAAAGGAGAGCCCATATGTCCTTCTTCCCAGGCAAAGATCCTCAGGCCGGTGATGCCTTCGCCTGCGACGCGATCGAAAACCTCATCATTCCGCGTACCAGCGACCTTGGAGGTTTTTCGGTGCGGCGCGCGCTTCCGAGCAGCCGGCGGCGGCTGGTGGGGCCGTTCATCTTCTTCGACCGCATGGGTCCCGCGATCCTGCGGCCAGGCGAAGCGCTCGATGTCCGCCCGCATCCGCATATCGGCCTTTCCACGGTCACCTATCTGTTCGACGGCGAGATTCGCCATCTCGACAGCCTCGGCACGGCCAAGGTGATCCGCCCCGGCGACGTCAACCTGATGACGGCCGGGCGTGGTATCGTGCATTCCGAGCGCACCCCCGAAAATCTGCGTGACCATCCGTTTGCCATGTCGGGCCTGCAGACATGGCTGGCACTTCCTGATGACAGGGAAGAAATCGATCCCTCCTTTGCCCACACGGAAAAAGACGACCTGCCAGTCATCGACGATGGCGGTGTGACGGGACGGGTGGTGATCGGCAGTTTCGAAGGCCTCACCTCGCCGGTAAAGTCCTTTTCCGACACGCTCTATGTCGATCTACAGCTGCAGCCGGGCGGGAAGTTTCCTTTCGGAGCGGCGCATGAGGAGCGTGCCGTCTATATCCTTTCCGGCTCGCTCGTCGTCGCCGGCGACCGTTTCGAACAGGATCAGCTCCTCGTTTTCCGCCCCGGCGATGCCATCACCCTCGAAGCTGCGGAAAAAGGCTGTCATCTCATGCTTTTTGGAGGTGCGGCGCTCAATTCGAAGCGCTATATCTGGTGGAATTTCGTGTCATCTTCCAAGGAGCGCATCGAGAAAGCCAAGGAAGAATGGCGCACAGGCCGCTTCGACATCGTACCGGGTGACGAAGAAGAGTTCATCCCCCTGCCGGAAGGCTAACAGGTTCATAACAACCCTACATGTTTCTTGTTCGGGAACACCTTGAATTTGGCGTCTTTTGTCGCAATTTGTTTTGACATAAAGGCGGCCCACCGCCCAAGAATAGCAAGAAAGAGGCTTCAGCCTTGACACAAATGCCACAGACGCCCCTGCTCGATCGGGTCCGCTATCCTTCCGACCTGCGAAAGCTGGAGGACCGTGAGTTGCCGCAGCTCGCCCGCGAAGTCCGTGACGAGATGATCGATGCGGTATCGCGCACGGGCGGACATCTCGGTGCCGGACTTGGCGTCGTCGAGCTGACCATCGCTATCCACAACGTCTTCAATACGCCGAACGATCGCCTGATCTTCGATGTCGGGCATCAGTGTTATCCGCACAAGATCCTGACCGGGCGGCGCGATCGCATTCGCACGCTGCGTCAGGAAGGTGGCCTTTCCGGCTTTACGCGCCGGGCCGAAAGCGAATACGACCCCTTTGGTGCTGCACATTCGTCGACATCGATCTCCGCCGGCCTCGGCATGGCGGTTGCCGCCGAGCTTGATCAAACCGACCGACGCGTCATCGCCGTCATCGGCGATGGCGCCATGTCGGCCGGCATGGCCTACGAAGCCTTGAACAATGCTGGCGCGCTCGATGCGCGGCTGATCGTCATCCTCAACGACAACGACATGTCGATCGCCCCGCCGACGGGGGCAATGAGCGCCTATCTCGCCCGCCTCGCCTCCGGCCGCACCTATATGGGTTTCCGCGATTTCGGCAAGAAACTTACCGCCTATCTCGGCAAGAAGGTCGACCGCGCCATCACCCGGGCGGTAGAGCACGCACGGGGCTATGTGACCGGCGGCACCATGTTCGAGGAGATGGGCTTCTACCATATCGGCCCGATCGACGGCCATTCCTTCGAGCACCTGCTGCCCGTGCTGCGCAATGTCCGCGACAATGCGCAAGGGCCTGTGCTGATCCATGTCGTGACGCAGAAGGGCAAAGGCTATCCGCCGGCTGAGGCGGCTGCCGACAAGTATCACGGTGTCAACAAGTTCGACGTCATCACCGGCACGCAGACCAAGGTAAAGCCGAACGCGCCGAGCTATACGAGTGTCTTCGCCGATGCTCTGGTGCAGGAAGCGGCACTGGACGAGAAGATCGTCGGCATTACCGCCGCCATGCCGAACGGCACCGGCCTCGACAAGCTGCAGGAATTCTTCCCCAAGCGCTGTTTCGACGTCGGTATTGCCGAACAGCATGCCGTGACCTTCGCAGCCGGCCTCGCCGCCGAAGGCTACAAGCCCTTTGCCGCCCTCTATTCCACCTTCCTGCAGCGCGCCTATGACCAGGTGGTGCATGACGTGGCGATCCAGGGCCTGCCGGTCCGCTTCCCGATCGATCGCGCAGGTTTCGTCGGCGCCGACGGCCCGACCCATGCGGGCTCCTTCGACACGGCCTTCCTCGCCACACTGCCCGGCTTCGTCGTCATGGCTGCCGCCGACGAGGCGGAACTCAAACACATGGTGCGCACCGCCGCCGCTTATGATCTCGGCCCGATCTCCTTCCGCTATCCGCGCGGCGAAGGTGTGGGCATCGAGCTGCCGGAGCGCGGCCAGATCCTGGAAATCGGCAAGGGCCGCGTGGTCAAGCAGGGTTCGAAAGTCGCGCTGCTGTCCTTCGGCACACGCCTGGCAGATAGCCTCGCCGCAGCGGAAGATCTCGATGCCGCCGGCCTGTCGACGACGGTTGCCGACGCGCGTTTCGCCAAGCCGCTCGACCACGACCTCATCCGCCAGCTTGCCGCTCACCACGAGATGCTGATCACCATCGAGGAAGGCTCGGTCGGCGGCTTCGGCAGCCAGGTCATGCAGTTCCTCGCCCGCGAAGGCCTGCTCGACAACGGCCTGAAGATCCGCTCGCTCGTCATGCCCGATATCTGGATGGAACAGGCGAAGCCCGAGGCGATGAACGCAATGGCCGGCCTCGACCGCGCCGGCATCGTCCAGACCGTGTTCAGAGCGCTCGGCCATGGCCGGATCGCCGAAGTGGTCGGCTAGTTTAACCCGTCGGCAATTCTATCCCGACCCGGCCTCGCCTTAAGTATCAGGCACCGAAGACCGCGACGCGATCGCGGCCGGCGGCTTTTGCCTTGTAGAGCGCGGCATCGACATTCCTCAGCAGCGATATACGCGTTGCCCCATCCTGCGGCGCAGCGGCGGCGCCGATGCTCAGCCGCGCGAAAATGGATCCGCCATCAACGATGAATGGCGCCCGAAAGGCTGCGAGCAAGCGCTCGGACAGGGAAACAAGCGTGTGCCTTTCGGGCAGGTCGGGAACAAATATCGCAAACTCGTCGCCCCCCATGCGCACGACGATGTCATCGATGCGAATGACGGAGCGGATGCGGGCCGCAGCTTCGCATAGCACCTCGTCACCGACATTGTGGCCGAAGCGGTCGTTGATCGCCTTGAAGCCATCCATGTCCAGATAGAGCACGCCGAAGCCCCGGTCGTCAGCGATGGCGGCGCTCAGGGCTCCATCGACGATGCCCTCCAGCGCCGACCGGTTGAAGAAACGGGTCAGAGGATCGGTCATGGCGGCGGTACGCAAGCCGTTCTCGGCGATCCCCATCAACAGATTGGTCTTCTGAAGGCGCAGAAGCGCGCCCGCGATCTGAGCAAACCGCATGAGGCTCTGCTGCTCGCTCTCCTTGAAGCGTCTCGGCGCCTGATCGAGAATGCAGAAGGCGCCGACGGGCAAGCCATTCTCCAATCTGACCGGTGCGCCTGCATAGAAGCGGAAATACGGGTCTTCGAGAACGAAGGGGGCGGCCTTCAGTTCCGAATCCTCGACAAGATCGGGAATAACAAGCAGCTCATCATCGAAAACCACTCGCGTGCAGATCGACATATCACGCGAGCATTCAGCGATCTTCAGCCCTGCCTGCCCGGCGATACGCTGCCAATCCTCATCGATGATGTTGATGGCCGCATAGGGCGTTTCAAACACGCCTCTCGCCAACTCCGCGAGGGTCGCAAGCTCCGGCGTCGGACTGCTGTGTACCGCATTCAGGGAGCGTACGGCCAAAAGTCTCTGTGTTTCGTTGGCCGGAACTCGGACGAGCTGTCCCATTCGAACCTCCCTCGGCGATCATCCTACGATTTATAAAAATGGCGGTTCGCCGCTCAGAGCAACCCTGCCACCGATCAAATATTTAATAAATCTTGACCAAAGGATGATCCGTCAAATTGCCGAACACGAGCGTATAGGCCCGAACAGCGTGCTTCCCAAGGAAAAGAGCGCTGACGACAAAGACAAGGCTGCTCCAAAATAACGCAGGCGTCGGCGAATGATATTTTCGCAAAGCCTGTGAAAAACGGAACGGCCCGCCGCAAAGCGACGGGCCGATGACGTTCATGGAGGTGATTCGTCGCGAGCCGCTCTGCCAGACATCGTCTACAGAGCAGCGGTCACAGGGTGATCAGAACTCTTCCCAATCGTCCTGAGCGGCAACGGCAGCAGCAGCCGTCGCCTTACCGCCGAAAGCCTTGGCGACGGTGCGACCCAGAACCCGGGCCGGCGATGCGGCCGGCTTCGACCGCGCCGTTGCAATCGCTGGCCGGGCGGGTGCAGCCTGCACGGCGTTGCTCAAACGGAATTGCCGAAGCAGCTCGTTGAGAGCTGCAGCTTCGCGGGCAAGCGCATGGCTTGCGGCCGTCTGCTCCTCGACCATGGCCGCATTCTTCTGCGTGCCCTGGTCCATGTTGTTGACGGCGGTATTGATCTCCTGCAGGCCGGTCGACTGCTCGCGGGTGGCGGTGACGATCGCGCCGACGTGCCGGTTGATCTCCTGCACTTCGGATACGATCATTTCCAGAGCCTTGCCGGTTTCACCAACCAGAGAGACACCGGTGTTGACCTGATCGCTCGACGTATTGATCAGGGATTTGATTTCCTTGGCCGCATTGGCGGAACGCTGGGCAAGCTCGCGCACCTCCTGAGCAACGACGGCAAAGCCCTTGCCGGCATCTCCGGCGCGGGCGGCTTCAACGCCAGCATTCAGTGCCAGAAGATTGGTCTGGAAAGCAATATCGTCGATGACGCTGATGATGTTGCTGATCTCGCCCGAGGACTTTTCGATCTGCTGCATGGCGAAGACCGCCCTACGCACGACTTCACCGGACTTTTCGGCGCCGACGCGCGCGCGCTCGACGAGATGGCCGACATCCTCAGCCCGCTTGGCGGAGTCGCGAACGGTGGTCGTTACCTGCTCGAGCGCCGCGGCGGTCTCTTCGACCGCGGCAGCCTGCTGCTCGGTGCGGTGCGCCAGATCGTCGGCAGCCGAGCGGATCTCGTCGGCACCGGCATTGATGGCGGCGGCATTGTGACCAACCGACTGCAGCGCCGCTTCCAGCTTTTCGACGGCATTGTTGAAGTCGGCGCGAACGCTGTCGAACTGCGGCGCGAAGGCCCGTTCCAGGCGCGCCGCAACATTGCCGCCGGCGAGTGTGGAAAGCCCGCCTGCAAGCGTTTCCATGGCGAAGCGGATTTCACCGTCTTCGCGCGCCTTCTGCTCATCGCTCATCTGGCGCTGACGCTCCGCATCGTCGCGCATGCGATCGGTCTCGCCGGCAAGGCGCAGCTTCTCGATGCCGGCCTGCTTGAAGACGAGGACAGCGTCGGCCATGCGGCCGACTTCATCACCACGACCGACAGCCGGGACTTCTACATCATGATCGCCATTCGCCAGGCGGCCCATTGCCGCCGTCATGCCGACGATGGGGCGCACGATGACGCGCGACAGCAACCAGGCAAGCACGGCGGCGGCGAGCGACGCGAGAATGCTGCCCAGAATGAGGGTCAGGCGCAGATCGCCATTGGCGTCGTCCTGCGTCGCGGCCAGCTCAGCAGCCTTGGTACGGGCAGCCTGCTTGATCTTGGCGGCAGCTTCGCGGAAGCCATCGAGCTGGCCCTTGGTTTCGTTCTGACCGATCTTGACGATCTGGTCGAGCGGCATCTCGGTTTCCTTGCGGGCCTTGGCCTGCGGCTCTGCGAGCTGGTGGAAATAGAGATCGGCAGCCTTCTGCATGTTGTCGATGGCCTGCAGCAGATCCGGAGAGCCGGCTGCGACCTGCTTGGCCGCAGCGATGCTCTTCAGCATCCGCTCGCGATTGTTGAAGATATCGCCATAGGTGCTGTCGCTGCGCAGCAGCAGGAAGCCGCGCAGATTGACGGCTTGCTCCAGCATGGCCTGCAGGGAATCATCGATCAGGTTGACAAGCTGGTGCGAACCGGCCTGCTCAGAGGCAGCCTTGGCCGAGACCTCTTCCTTGGCGTAAACGAATGCGGAAACGCAGGCGAAAATGGCAATCAATACGGTAAACGTGATGGCAAGCTTGCCATTCAACGAAAGTTTTTGTGCAAACATGAGTGAGCGCCTCCTGAGCGCCGGTCCTGGCGAGCATCGACAGGCCGCGATTGGGAGGAAACACAGCCGGACGCCCGAAGAATTCAGGGAGAGGCATGATTGGGGCGCAGAAGCGCGAAGCCTTCATGGCAGGCGACGACCTCGAAACAGATCATCGCAATCCTGCGCATCAGTAGTGGCTACCGCTTTAAAATTATTTAATTTTGCGCAACCGGTTTTAAACGGGCCTAATTCACAGGCGTCGCGGTGAGAATAAGGATGTCGAGATCCCGGTCGGGATAGAAATCCTGCGCCGTCATCTGGAAACTGGTCGGACCGGTCTTCTTCACGTCCTTGCCGCAGAAGCTGATGTAGTTATCCGGGCTGCCCTTATCGACGGTCAGCTCGAAATGCTTGATGGGGCCGGACCAATTGGCGCCCGTCGTCAGCACGTAGGAGATCCAGCTCTCGGTATAGGTGCGTCCGCCCTTGTCTGCTGCGGCGGCAAGCTTGGTCGCGGTCTTCAGGAAAGCCTCGTCGAGGCAATATTTACCGCGATAGGCCTGCAGCTGCTGCGTTTGATACTCCTCCTCACCGGCAAAGGTGATGGCCACGGTGCCGCCGACGCTCGGCTTGTAGCGATGCTGGACAGCGATTTTGGCCTTGGCCGGAAACTTGGTGCGCCACCAATAGGTCGTGTGCAGCGTCCACATCGGCGTCGGATGATGCTTCATGCCCTGGCCGTCATTGTCGTATTCGTCATCTGCGATCAGTCCGCGAGCCGTCCAGTCTTCCAGCACATCCGCGGGCAGCTTGGCGGCGGCATCCGTTGCCGCACCGCTCAGCGGCAACAACGGCACGCCATGCGCCTTCAGCTCATCCGTCATGTCGACCCCGGCGACCGTAACCCGCTGCTGAAGGGTCGGGGTTATGGCCTTTCCGTCCTGCGTCACGGTGAAGCCGAGGAAGTTGTCGGCCTCGACATCTCCGGCATCGACCGTGCTGTCGACATCACCCTTGATATCCGGCATCGGGAAAGCGACGAGGCTCTCGACCTCTTTGTCGGAGGTATTTTCGAACACATAATCGACGCGCACTTCGGCGGGCGAAATGAACAGCTTTTCCTGGGCCATGCTGATATCGCCGGAGCGGACATAGGCGAGGCCGCCCGTCCGCAGCTCGGCCATCGTGTCATTCGCCAAGGCGGGCGCGGCGAACATCGCCAATAGCGCCGTATAGCCACCGATTTTTCGCATGGTGTTCCCCAACCGCAGATTTGTTCGATTATGGCCAGCTGCAATCCGCCGTCAACGCCGGCATCAGCACAAAAGGCTTGCAACGCACTGCATTGCCCGGCATGGACTGCCTATGTCCGAACCGCAACGCCTCGACCAGCTTCTCGTCTCCCTTTCGCTCTTCGCCAGCCGATCCCGTGCGCGCGATGCCATTCAACGCGGCACCGTGACCGTCGACGGCAAAGTCGTGACCAAACCGGGGGCGCTGTTTACCGAAGAGGCGCAGATCGGCATCGACGATCCCGCCCAGGATTATGTCTCGCGCGCGGCGTTGAAACTGGTAGCCGCCCTCGACCATTTCGGCCTTGATCCGCAAGGGCAGCAATGCCTCGATGTCGGCGCATCGACCGGGGGCTTCACCGAAGTGCTGCTGCAACGCGGCGCAGCCCATGTCACCTCCATCGACGTCGGCCACGGCCAGATGCATCCGCGCATCTCGGCCGATCCACGTGTGACCAATATCGAGGGGCTGAACGCCCGCAACCTGACAGCCGAGGACATCGGCAGGCCCATTTCCTTCATCGTTTCCGACGTCTCCTTCATCTCGCTGAAGCTGGCGCTAGCACCGGCGCTCGCTCTTGCCGAGCCGGGTGCGCGTGCAGCGCTGCTGGTGAAGCCGCAATTCGAGGCAGGCCGCGATGCGATCGGCAAGAACGGCCTGCTGAAGGACCCCTCCTCCGCTCCGACAGTCGCCGCCGAACTCGAGCGCTGGTTTGCCGAGGATATGGGTTGGCGGAGCCTCGGCCTCATTGCCTCGCCGATAACAGGCGGCGACGGCAACCATGAATTTCTTCTCGCAGGGATCAAGCCATGAGCACTGAAAATGTCACCATCCAGAAGCTCGGCGCCCAGGGCGACGGCATCGCGCAGGGCGCTGATGGCCCGATCTACGTGCCCTTCACGCTGCCGGGCGAAAACGTCGCCATCGCGCGGGTGAAAAGCCAGGGCACGCTGATGTCGATCACGACGGCCTCGCCGGAGCGCCAGGAGCCACACTGTCGGCACTTCGGCCCGCACGGCGTCAATGGCGCCTGCGGCGGCTGCACCCTGCAGCACTATACGGACGCGCCCTATAGGGGTTTCAAGCGCCAGCTCGTCATCGATGCGCTGCGCTCGAAGGGTCTGACGCCCGAGGTGGACGATATCGTTGCCGCCCATCCCGGCGAGCGACGCAAGGTGGTCCTCGCCGCACGGAAAACCGAAAAGGACATGCTCATCGGCTTCAACCAGGCCGAAAGCCATCACATCGTCGCCATTGAGGAATGTCCCATTGCCGCAGCCGGCATCATGGCCCGCTTGCCGGCAATCAGGACGATCGCCGCGGCGATGGCCATCAATGCTGAGGCCTTCCGCATTTCCGTGCTGGAGACGCAGACCGGCCTCGATCTCGCCGTCGACGGCATCAAGTCGCTCTCTGATAAGCAGCGCCGCAGCACGATCGAAACCGTGCTGTCGCTTCGCGGCATTGCGCGCCTTTCGCTGAACGGAGAAATCCTGGTGGAGCCGGCAAAGCCGATCATCGATTTCGGCGGCGTGCAGGTCTCGCCGCCGCCGGGCGCCTTCACGCAAGCGACCAAGCAGGCCGAGGACGCCATGGCCGAGCTGGTGACGGCCCATGTCGGCAAGGCGAAGCGCATCGCCGATCTTTTCGCCGGCAGCGGCACCTTTTCGCTTCGTCTGGCGCGGATCGGGCGCGTGCATGCGGTGGAAGGCGAAGACAAGCCGCTCGCAGTGCTCGACCATGCCGCGCGCAATACACCGGGGCTGAAGCCCGTCACGGTCGAGCGTCGCGATCTCTTCCGCCGACCGCTAATGACACAGGAACTGAAGGTCTACGACGCCGTCGTCTTCGACCCGCCTCGTGCAGGGGCCGAATTCCAGTGCAAGGAACTGGCCCGGTCGCAGGTCAAGAAGATCGTCGCCGTCTCCTGCAATCCGCTGACCTTCGCCCGCGATCTCGCATTGCTGGTCGAAGGCGGCTACCGCATCACCCGGGTGACACCGATCGACCAGTTCCTGTGGACCTCGCATGTCGAGGTGGTTGCGGCGCTGGAGAAATAAGCCTTCAGCGCTTCATGAACGCCTCGAAAGCCGCGCGGGCTTCGGCACTCTTCAGCTGGGCGGCGAAATGCTCGGCTTCTTTGTGAATGCGGTCGAGGACCGCGTCCGGCGGGCCGCGCATCAGGTCGCGCGCAATCCGCAAGGCTTCGGGCGGCTTGGCGGCGATCTTGGCTGCTAAAGACAGCGTTTCGGTCTCCACCGCGTCCGGCGCGGTCACCTTCCAGATCAGGCCGGCATCCTTTGCTTCGGCAGCGGAAAAGCCTTCGCCGAGGGCAAGCAGGGCGAAAGCCCGCTGATGCCCCATCACCTGCGGCGCGATCAGGCTCGATGCGGCCTCGGGAACGAGAGCAAGGTCGACGAAAGGCGTTTTGAACAGGCTGCGATCGGAGGCAACCGTCAGATCGCAATGCAGATGGATCGTAGTGCCGATGCCGATCGCCAGGCCGTCAACGCCGGAGATGACGGGCTTTCGCGCGCTCGCCAGCGCGATCAGAAAATCGATCACCTCCCGGCCCATGCTGCCGCCCATGGCGAAGGCCAGGAAATCAGCCATATCGTTGCCGGCGGAGAAGCAGCCCTCGGTGCCGAGGAAGACGTTGACGCGGATATCAGCTGTATCTTCCGCCGCCTTCAGCGCATCGGTCATCGTCTGATACATGGCCCGCGTGATCGCATTCTTTTTTTCCGGACGATTGAACCGGATAATCTGGATATGCGGGGCGTTTTCGGGGCGTTCAATGAGGATATGGTCGGTCATGCTGGTTCCCTAAGCAAACGCGATGCGGGCGGCTTCAAGGCTGCCGGCTCCGGCAACGACACGGTCGGAAAGAGCTGCAGTCTCAGCCAGAAGATTCTCGGCTGCAAAACGGCAGAGCGCGACACGTTTCGCCCCTTCGCCATCCCCCGCATCCGCAAGGGCGCCCTTGGCCAGATAGCTTCCGGTCAGCACGAGGCCGAAGAGCCGCTGGTAAGGTGTAGCGCCGGCCAGGGCTTCGGTGACTGAGCCCTCCGCCTGCCTCGACAGGAGCCATTCGCTTGTCTTTTCCAGATCGGCGATGGCTGCCAGCAGCCGCGGCGCCGTCTCGCCGAAACCTGCAAGATTGGATTTGGCGACGGCGTCGGCGATCCCGCGCAGTTCGGCGATAAAGCCACGCACATGATCGCCGTTCGCGATCGTCAGCTTGCGCGTCACCAGGTCGATGGCCTGAATGCCGTTAGTGCCCTCGTAAATCGGCGCGATGCGCGCGTCACGCAGCAGGCGTGCCGCACCGGTTTCTTCGATGAAGCCCATGCCGCCATGGACCTGAATGCCAAGCGAGGCGACATCGACGCCGGCATCGGTGGAAAAGGACTTGGCGATCGGCGTCAGCAATGCTGCGCGCTCCTGCCAAAAGCCGGCCTTTTGCGGGTCGCGATGAGACATGTCGATCGCCTCTGCGCAGGCGTAGCAGATGGCGCGCGAACCCTGTGTCAGCGACTTCATCGTCAAGAGCATGCGGGCGACATCGGGATGCTCGATGATGGGGCTCATGCCCGATGCTGTCGTGCCCGGCGCGCGGCCCTGGGTGCGCTCTCCGGCGTAAGCGATGGCCTTCTGCGTGGCTGCTTCCGCAATCGCCACGCCCTGGATGCCGACGGCTAGCCGGGCATTGTTCATCATCGTGAACATGCAGGCGAGGCCTTTGTTCTCTTCGCCGACGAGCCAGCCGATGGCGCCCTTTTCTGCACCATATTTGCCGTCGCCAAAGATGAGCGTGCAGGTCGGCGAGCCGTGAATGCCGAGCTTGTGCTCCAGAGAATGGGCAAAATAATCGTTGCGGGCGCCAAGCGAGCCATCCTCGTTCACGAGGAATTTCGGCACGAGAAAGAGCGAAATGCCACGCGTGCCGGCAGGCGCATCCGGTAGACGGGCGAGGACGAGATGAATGATATTCTCGGTCGCCTCATGATCGCCCCAGGTGATGAAGATCTTCTCGCCGAAGATGCGATAGGTGCCGTCATCACGACGTTCGGCGCGCGAGCGCAGAGCCCCGACATCGGAGCCGGCATGAGGCTCCGTCAGGTTCATGGTTCCGGTCCACTCGCCCGATACGAGCTTCGCCAGATATTTCCTCTTGAGATCATCGCTGCCATGGGCTCGCAGCGCCTCGGACGCCCCCATGGTCAGCGTCGGCGCAAGGCCGAACGCCATCGAGGCGGAATTCCACATTTCCAGCGTCGCGATATTCAGCATGTGCGGCAGGCCCTGCCCGCCATACTCTTCCGGCGCCGTCAGCCCGTTCCAGCCGCCGGCAATCCAATCGCGGTAGAGCTTCTCCCAGCCATCGGGCAGCACCACCTTGCCGTCGACCAGCCTTGCGCCCTGCCTGTCGCCATTGCCGGCGAGCGGCTCAACCTCCTCGCCGGCAAATCGCCCCGCTTCCGATAGGATGGCATCGACGACATCGGCGCTGAGATCGCCGAGAATGCCCTCCTCCATCGCGCGCTCCATGCCCGCGACATGCTTCAGCGTGAATGCGATTTCTTCGACGGGTGCCTTGTACATGCTGCTTCCTCCGCATTGGTGCTGCCGGCGACCCGCCTCACCCGGGTCGTCGCCGATGTGCAGTATAGCTAGTTTATTTTTACGTAAACGTCAATTTTGACGGGATGCCATTCGCGACGATTTCCACCCTGTCGCGAACGGGAGCGGCGCGTACGTCTTGCGCGCGCTTTACGCGTGCGAAATTGATGCCGGGACATGCAATTATTCCATGAGAAGGCGGACTTGCATAAACAACCGTCATGAACGAAGACTAAGGCAACTGTTCAGACAATGCGAACGACAACTCCATGAACACGCTCACGTCAGCTACCACAATACCGGGTTTCGTCTGGGCCTATCGTCTCCGTCCCGGCTCGACCAAGCCGGAACGACTGCCTGATGACACCGATCGCTCGACGCTCTTCAGCGAAGAAGGGTTTCTCTGGCTGCATCTCAATCTCGTCGACGCGCGTGTGCCGGCCTTCCTCGAGGATGCGCCCGGACTAAACGAAGCCGCTCGCATCGCCCTGACGACGCACGAGAGCCATGCGACGCTCACCGTCGACGATCAGATGCTCTTCGGCACGCTCGTCGACTTCCAGCGGGATTTCGCCCAGGATACGCGCGATATCGGCTGGCTGCACTTCGTTGTGACCGACCGCATGCTCATCACCAGCCGCCTGCAGCCGCTTCGCAGCCTGGACCGGGCTCGCGTGCTGATCGAGAAGAACGCCACCAGATTTTCCCGGCCACTGGATATTTTCGAGCTGCTGGTCGTCGAGTTCCAGCGCACCCTGATTTCCGTCGTCATCGAGATCAGCGAAGAGCTGAACCTGATCGAAGACTTCGTCCATGGGAACACGTCTCGCGACGAACGCACGCGGCTTCCGTCCGTTCGACGGACGATCGTGCGGCTGCACCGCCACTTGCGCACGGTCCTGTCGCTGATGCGCCATGCCGCCGCCTCGGACGATGAGGAGATGCCGCTCGGATTCGAGGATGTGGCCGCGCGTTTGAGCGGACGGCTGGAAGCGGTCGATCACGATGTCTTTGCGCTGCAGGAGCGCGCCAGGTTGCTGCACGAAGAAATCGGCGCGAAGCTCTCCTCCGAGATCAATCGCCATCTTTATGTCCTGTCGATCATGACTGCGTTTCTGCTGCCGCCGACGCTGGTGACCGGCTTCTTCGGCATGAACACATCGGGCCTGCCGCTTGCCGGCGGTGCGAGCGGCACCGGCTATGCCGTCGGCTTCATCGTCGCCTCCATCCTGCTGGCATGGTGGCTGCTGAAACGGGTCGACATTCTCTGACATCGGGATATGCAAAAGGC
Source organism: Rhizobium sp. BR 315 (assembly GCF_050577975.1). Lineage (NCBI taxonomy): Bacteria > Pseudomonadati > Pseudomonadota > Alphaproteobacteria > Hyphomicrobiales > Rhizobiaceae > Rhizobium > Rhizobium sp. BR 315. Next base: position 59,593 of record NZ_JARWKZ010000026.1, read on the forward strand.
CGCCCGGCATATGCAGGGCGGCCTCTATCGATCATTCAGGGATCTCGCTCAATAGAAGGGCGAATAGCACTGCCGGCGTGGGCCATAATTCGGCTGGAAGGTATTGTCGTAAGCCCGGTATGAGCGATAGCGGTCTGCACACCATTCGACGTGGCGCGGATTGATGCTGCCGGACGGAGCCGGAGCGGCATAATAGCGGGGCTGGCTCGCAATCGCGCCGCCGATGATGGCGCCGGCGCCGAAGGCGGCGAGCGGGAACCAGTAGCCGTCGTAATAGCGATAGCCATGACGATAGCCCGGATAACCGCGATAGCCGCCATACCAGCCGCGGCGATAATAGCCGCCGCGATAGTCGCGCCACTGAACCTGTTCGACATTGGCAGGTGCGGCCTTGTCGACGGTGGACATGATCGGTGCGGCGGGCATTTGAATGGCGAAGGACGGCGTAAAGCTTGTCAGAGTGACAGCGGCCGTCATGGCGATGGTCGCAATTCTCGCGCGGAAACCAAGCATTCTTATCTCCATTCCCTGGTTTGACTTGTGCACAAGTGCGCAGCGTTTCATATCGGGAAGGCCTCCCGAGTAAGATTCAACCGACTGCTTCGTCGCACGTCTGACTAAACAACAAGAAACGCGACAACACCTCATTCCGTTCCTTAAATCCCTACCGATTTAAGGAGTTATGCGAGGGTTCCACAATGAACCTATCGTGTTTTTGTCCTTAACCCAAGATTAACCAGGAATCCTTACTATTATTTCATGAAAGGATCCTGGCAGACCCACGCCCTGATTTGCAGCTTCCTAACGGTTCTGACCTTCATGGGGCCGGCCACGAAGCCTTCGGCTGGTGAAAGCCAACCCTGGACGGATCCGAAAAACGCCCTCATCGTCGACGCCTACGAGCTGAATACCATCGACTGGAATGCGTTTTTGCAGGACAAGCGCATCGCCGCCTTCATCTCCAAGGCCTCGGACGGTCTGCCCGCGACGTATAATTGCACTGGCAATCATGCCGGCGACACACCTGCCCACTGCAAGACGATCTGGCGCAAATATGCCATCAGCCGCGAACTTTATCAGACGCGCCGCATGCTGGCGAAGACCAATGGCCTATTATGGGGCGCCTATCACCTGGGGCGGCCGGGCAATCCGATCGATCAGGCCAACCATTTTCTTGATTATGCCGACCCGCAGCCGGACGAGCTGATGGTGCTCGACATAGACGGTATGGACGCCACGCAATTCATGTCGCTGGACGATGCCCAGATCTTCGTTGCGCATATCAAGGTCAGGACCGGGCGCTACCCTATCCTCTACACCAATCACAACACGGCGCGATATATTGCGGATCATCGCAATAGCTATCCGCTGCTATCGCGGCTGCCGCTTTGGTATGCACGCTACAAACCGGATGTGAATGGCACCTTCCCGCTCGGCAATTGGGACAATTATGCCATCTGGCAGTTCGTCTCGTCAGAGAACTGCTCCGACAAGAACTGTCCCTACCGCGTTCCCGGCACACTGACTGACATCGACGTCAACATCGTGCCGATGACGAAGATCCAGCTCGCGAAAATCTGGCCGCAGGGCGAGCTGGTGCCAGCCAAGCCGCTCCCGGCACCCGACCTGACGATCGCTCAGGCTGCGACCTGCGACGGAGCGCGACAGACGCTCGTCTCGCTGCTGATCGACCCTGTCGTTACGGCATCGGCCCCGCAACCCAAGCCGGTCGAGATCAATGAGCTGAACTATCAGGATTTCTAGGCGATCAGGCGAAGCCGGAGATCGACTCAGGCTTCGACCTGCACATCCGTCTTCGGGCGCGAGCAGCAGGCCAGGATATAGCCCTCCTCGATCTCGTCATCGAGGATGCCGCCATTGTGGCTCATCTCCACCTCGCCCGAAAGCTTCAGCACGCGGCAGGTGCCGCAGAGACCGGATTCGCAGGCAGCACCGATGCGCACGCCGGCGCCACGCGCGGCCTGAAGCACGGTCTGACCGGCCGGGCAGGCAACATCCTTGCCGGCCATGGTAAAGCGGATCGTGGTCGCGGCCTCGGTCGACGCATCGTCGGCGACCTCGGCGAGCGGCGTTGCCGCATTCGCCGGCTGGAAGCTCTCCTGGTGGTAGCGCGACATGTCGAAGCTATGCGCTTCCAGCATGGAACGAACGGCATCCATGAAGACTTCGGGGCCGCAGCAGAAGATGGTGCGATCCATGAAATCGGGCGCAAGCAGGGCGATCTTTGCCTTGTCGATACGGCCCTTCAGGCCCGACCAAAAATCGGTGCGGCCGCAGCCCTCGACGATCAGGCCGAGATTGAGGTTCGGCATGAAGCGGGCGAGATATTCCAGCTCAGAATGGAAGATGATGTCGGCCGGGCTGCGCGCGCAATTGATGAAGCTGATATCGGAGAGCGGTGCCGTGTCGGCCATGTAGCGGGTCATGGACATCATCGGGGTGATGCCGGAACCTGCCGAGACGAACAGGTATTTTTCGCCGAGGTGGCGGATATGGCTGAAATCGCCAAGAGGACCGAAAGCCTTGATGCGCATGCCGGGCTTCAAGTTATCGAACATCCAGCGCGTGCCGATGCTGTCCTTCTGCGCCTTCACCGTCACGGCGACCGAAAAGGGCCGTGACGGCGTAGACGACAGCGTATAGGTACGCATGACCGGCTCCGGCGTCGTCGGCAGCTCAAGCGTCACGAACTGGCCCGGCAGATAGCGGAACCAGTTGTCCTTGTCGGGTCCGAATGTGAAGGTCATCACATCGGGCGCTTCGGGCGTGACGGAGAGGCATTCGAGCAGATGCTGCCTGTCGCTCCAGGGCTGCATCTGATCGAGGTGTCGATGACGTTGCGAGGCGGTCTTGCTCATATTCAGGCTACCGCCGAGAGCTTGGCCTGATCGCCCTGCAGACGGTCGATCATGAAGTTCGAGTACCATTCGACGAACTGCATGACACCACCTTCGTGGATTTCCGAATAGGGACCGGGCTCGTAGGCCGGCGAGTGGATGCCGAAGGCATTTTCCTCGACGATACGGCGGTCCTGATCGTTGGTTTCGTTCCAGACGTGGGTCAGTTCCTCGATATCGTAGTCGACGCCTTCGACCGCATCCTTATGAACCAGCCATTTGGTGGTGACAGCGGTTTCCTCGGCATTGAGCGGCAGCACGCGGAAGGAAATGGCATGGTCGCCGAGAAGGTGGTTCCAGGTGGTCGGATAGTGGAAGAGCAGCATCGTGCCAATGCCGTTCATCGTCACGTCGGAGGCCAGCTGGCGCTTGACGGCCTTCTGGCCGGACATGGTGTAGCTTTCAGCCCCTTCGATCAGCGGCATGCGGGCAGTGCGGAACTGACCATCCGACGAGATCTTGAATTCGCTCGGCAAGCCGGCAGCTTCGCAACGCGCCCAATGCTCGAGGATGATGGGATCGCTCATCGCGCCCTGCACGCCGGTCACGGTCGGCGCTTCCGGGAAGGTGCGGCAGAGCTCGGGGTGATTGGCGGCGCAGTGGTAGCACTCGCGGTTGTTTTCCCAGACTAGCTTCCAGTTGCCCTTCTCGATGATGGTGCTCTGGAAGGCGACCTTGGCTTCGCTCATGCGATGCGGCGCCATATAGGGCTCGATCGCGGCGCGGACAGGGGCGAAATCCGGGGCGTTCTGCGCCAGGCAGATGAAGATATAGCCAGCGACGCTTTCGCAATGCACGGGTTTCAGGGAATATTGCGTCTTGTCGAAGTCTTCCGCCATCTGGCGGGCAAAGAGCAGCGAGCCGTCGAGTTCGTAGGTCCACTGGTGATAGGGGCAGACGAGCTTAGCCGAGGAACCGCGTTCGGTCGAGCAGACGCGCGAACCGCGATGGCGACAGCTATTGTGGAAGGCGCGGATCACCTGGTCGCGGCCGCGAACGATGACGACCGGATATTCGCCGATCTGAACCGTGAAATAGTTGCCGGCGCGCGGTACTTCGCAATCATGGCCGATGAACAGCCAGTCGCGATAGTAGATCATTTCCATATCGAGCTTGAAGTAATCCTGATCGATATAGAAAGGCTGCTCCAGGCTGAAGCCCTCGCGGCGGTTCTTCAATTGCCGTAAAACATTGCTCTTGATATCCATTTGCCTATCCTCGCGCAGTACCGGAACGAGCGAAGAACATGTATGGCCATCAGGAACGGTCCAAAGCAATGTCCGACCGCCCGCTGCGGCCAATAAACCATATCTGCCCAAGGCTGATTTCCGGGTTCTGGAACACCCTGTCGCCAGGATCTCCGTCTCTCTAACGGACGGCACCTTGAGATTGATATCATCATAGCTCTCGGCCCTATCGGCCGCTCCGCTACAATGCGACATCGACTTCGAAATTGGCGACAGACGAAACCATATGTGGAGACGGTTGTGCGCTGCGACAATATAGAAAGGCAATTCAATCTCTTAAGCAACGCCATCGGGCATGGGAGCTTCCGTCGATCGGCACCTCGTCAATGACGCTTTATTCTAATTGCGACAGAATCGTCGGCCGCGGGCGCTCAATGGGACGCCTGTGCAGCGGAAAGAGCGAGCAGCGCCGCCATCGCACGGTCAGCATCATTCGATGGGACGAAGATGTGGTCGTGATAATAGGCGGCGACGACATTGGCACTGATACCCTCATTTCCCAAGGCTGTGGCGAAGGCAGCGGTGAGACCGACGGCCTCCAGCGAGGAATGGATATCGAGCGTGATCATGCGCATGGCAGGCGCAGTCGGAAGCCCGGCCTGCCGGGCGGTTTCCAGAGGAAGGATCAGGGTCACGCCCTCCCGTTCTCGGAAAATGCCTACGGGTTCCAGCTTCATATGATCACCGAGAGCAGACGCCGGCACGCTGCAATAGATGAACTCGCCCTCGATGAGATTCGGCTTCATGCTGGAAAGCAGCAGCTTGAGATCGGTTATTCCGGACATTTTTGATCTCCCCGAGAATTCGCAGGCGGCGTAGTTAAGCCCGGCTCAAGCCAGGCTAGTTATCATGCAGTCTCCAGACCTCTATAGCGAGACCCGGCATGGCCAAACTCAGATATTTCGACACTGGGAAGCCTGCCGACCCCGAGCCGGCCCCAGCGGTATCGACGACGGGGCATAGCGAATTCCTGCGCACCGGTCGCATCAATCGTGACAGGCCAGATTGGCTTGCCGAAGAGCGGCGATACATGACTCACCAAGAGGTAGCGGAGCGCACGGCGCAGAAGCTGCTAAGCGCCGGCGAAAAGACCCACGACCGACTGAACGGCTTTCACAAATCCATCCGCTTCCCCAAGCTCATCTTCCATCACACGCTGAAGGACACGCCGCATCTCGGCTATTGCCACGTCACCGCCGCGCGCACGCAGTTCGCGCAGTATGAGGAAGTGAACTGGGCCTTCTATATCGCCAATTTCTTTGCCCGTATCGGCCAGGAAGAGAACTTCTTCGAAGACATCAGCCTGAAATATTCGCGGATGTATTTCGCCGTCGCTGTCCATCCGGACAGGCAAGCGGAAGACAAGAAGCTGACGATCAATCGCGACATTCGCGGCAACGGCGTGCTGTTCCACACGCACGATCCGCAGATCGCCATCCGCAATGTTCTCCTGCTGGGCGCCCGCAACGAACAGCTTCGCGACATCATTCGCCAGCTTTGACGATTGATCCGAAAACTCGAAAAGCATAAGAACGGCCTGAACTGCAAGCAGGCAGGCCATGGCACGACACATAGACATTCTCGAACATCCGCAAACGGCAATCGACGTCGCGACGGCAACCCTCGCCGAAGGGCTGCCGATCGGGCTGCCGACGGAGACGGTCTACGGGCTTGCTGCCGATGCCACCAACCCGGCTGCCATTACTCGTATCTATGAGACGAAGGGGCGGCCGCGCTTCAATCCGCTGATCTGCCATATGAGCGATCTCGCCATGGCGGAACGCTACGCGGTCTTCGACCCCGTTTCCCGCAAGCTCGCGGAAGCCTTCTGGCCTGGTCCGCTGACGCTGGTGCTGCCACTCAGGCCAGAAAGCGGCATCCATCCGCTGGCAACGGCCGGGCTCGACACGGTCGGCGTTCGCGTGCCCCAGGGCTTTGCCGGCGAGCTGATCCGCGCCTTCAACCGTCCCCTTGCCGCGCCGAGCGCCAACACCTCTGGCAAGATCAGCGCCACCAGTGCCGATCATGTCGATGACGATCTCGGAGAGCGGATCACGCTGATCCTCGATGCCGGCGCTTCGGTCGTCGGCGTGGAGTCGACCATCGTCAAGGTCGAGGACGGCGAGATGCGTCTCCTGCGGCCCGGCGGCCTCGCAGCAAGCGAGATCGAGCGAGTGGCCGGCAAGCCGTTGAAGCGCAAGAAGAAGGCCTCGGCTGCCATCGAGGCGCCCGGCATGCTTGCCTCGCATTATGCACCGGGGGCAGCGGTGCGGCTGGACGCTACGGATGTCTCCTCAAACGAGGCGCTGATCCGCTTTGGCATGCCTGATATTGCCGGAAGCGAAAATGCCGTTGCCGTGCTGGATCTGAGCGCCAGCGGCGATCTTTCGGAAGCCGCCGCAAATCTTTTCGACTTCATGAAGCGCGCCGATGCCACCGGCGCTGCGACGATTGCTTTTTCGCATATTCCTGACGAGGGCCTCGGCGAGGCCATCAACGATCGGCTGCGCCGCGCAGCTGCACCCAGAGAATAATCGCCCGACCTATCGGCAAAGGACACGCCATGAGCAGCTCCGCCCCCTCTTCCGACCTCCTCGATCGCTTCGCCGCCATCGTCGGCGAAAAACATGCCGTGCGGGACCCCGCCGAGATCGCACCGCATCTGGTGGAAAATCGCGGGCTCTATCACGGCGCTTCGCCCATGCTGCTGAAGCCCGGCTCGGTGGAGGAGGTTTCGGCGATCCTGAAACTCGCCAGTGAAACCGGCACGGCCATCGTTCCGCAGACCGGCAATACTGGCCTTGTCGGCGGGCAGACGCCGCGCGAGGGCGGCTCCGACATCATCCTGTCGCTGGAACGCATGAACCGGGTGCGCGATATCGATCCGGTCGGCAATACGATTGTTGTCGACGGCGGTTGCATTCTCGCCGATGTCCATAAGGCCGCGGCGGAGCATGGCCGCATGTTTCCGCTTTCGCTCGGTTCCGAAGGCTCCTGCCGCATCGCCGGCAATCTTTCCACCAATGCCGGCGGCACCGCCGTACTTGCCTATGGCAACATGCGCCAGCTCTGCCTCGGCCTCGAAGTCGTGCTGCCCACGGGCGAGATCTGGAACGGCCTGCGCCGACTGAAGAAAGACAATACCGGCTACGATCTGCGCGATCTTTTCATCGGCGCCGAAGGCACGCTCGGCGTCATCACCGGCGCGGTGCTGAAACTCTTTCCGCAGCCTCTCGGCCATCAGGTCGCCTTTGCCGGACTGCAGTCGGTCGATGACGCGCTGGCACTGTTCAAAAATGCCTCCAGCCTGTGCGGCACGGCGCTGACCGGTTTCGAGCTGATGCCGCGCATCGGCGTCGAATTCACCACCCGGCATATTCCGGGCGTGCGCGATCCGCTGGAGGCGGCGCATCCCTGGTATGTGCTGATCGATATATCCACCTCGGATTCCGCCGAGACGGCCGAGCGGATGATGGCGGCGCTGCTCGAGCAAGGTTACGAAGCGGGCCAGATCCGGGATGCGACCATCGCCAGCTCCGAGGCGCAACAGCAGGTCATCTGGCATATGCGCGAGAGCATGTCGGACGCGCAGAAGCCGGAGGGCGGCTCGATCAAGCACGATGTTTCCGTGCCGGTGGCGCAGATCCCGCAATTCATGGCGGAGGCCGAAAGGGCCGTTGTCGCCGCCATGCCGGGCGCACGCGTCTGCGCCTTCGGCCACATGGGTGACGGCAATATTCATTATAACATCTCCCAGCCTGTCGGCGCCGACAAGGCGGAGTTCATCGGCCACTGGCGCGAGATGAACAAGATTGTGCACGGGCTGGTGCTGCAGCATGGCGGCTCGATCTCCGCCGAGCACGGCATCGGCCAGCTGAAGCGCGACGAGCTGGCCTCCATCCGCTCCGATATCGAAATCGACCTGATGCGCCGGATCAAGACGGCATTCGACCCCGCCGGGATCATGAATCCGGGGAAGGTCCTCAAGGTCTGAGATATTAAACGGTTACGACGACGCGCTCGGAAGCAAAGCAGCCGATCTGGCACGAGATGATCGTGCCATCGGCATCGATGTCTTCCCCAGCATAGGCAAGCACCGGTGTCAGGCGCGATTGCTGCAGAAGGCGCGCCTCAGCCTCTGTCGGCATGCGCGCCGTGATGTCGGTGGAGCGACGCCAGTAGTCCGTCACGCCGTAATCCCTCAGCGCCGTTGTGAACGAGCCCGTCGCGGCGAACTTCTCCGCAAGATCGGCAAAGCGTTCCGCCGAGCAGCTGCGCATGACGACCGAGACGGGAAGCGCATCGGCATAGGCGACCACACACATTTCCAGCACCGCATCGCCTGGCTGCAGAGCCAGCCTCGCAGCGATATCGGCATTGGCCGGAATCTCCCTGGCGGAGAGAACCTTGCGCGTGAGGTTAGCATCCGTCGCAGTCAGATCCTTGCTGAACCGTACCTTGTCACCCAACTGGAAGCGAACAGGCATGTCGGCGCGGACATAGGCGCCGCTTCCGCGCGCCACGCGCAGCAGCCCCTCCCCCTCCAGCTCGGCAATCGCGCGCCGCATCGTCACCCGCGAGACGCCGAACTGTTCGGACAGAGCGCGCTCGCTTGGCAGGCGGCTACCCGGAGCGTGCTTGCCTTCATCAATGGCGTTTCGCAGCTCCGCGGCAACGGTCGCCCAGCCGCTACCGGTTTTTACGCCTTCTCCCTGCCGATTTTTCTCAACCATCACAATTCTGTCGCCTTGAAATTGGTATATACCAATTTATAAAGATCTGGATCGTTTATGGAAGGGTTCGGCATGGGCGACAAGCGCATATATGTGACGGCGGTCAGCAGCAGCGACATGCACGGTTTCAGCAAGCAGAACCGGGATCATATCCAGCTGCTGACAGGGCTCGGCGTGGAGGGCGACGCGCATATGGGAGTGACGGTAAAACACCGCTCACGCGTCGCGGTCGATCCAAGCCAGCCCAATCTGCGCCAAGTGCATATCATCCACGAAGAGCTTTTCGAGGAGCTGACCGAGAAGGGATTTTCCGTCACTCCGGGCGACATGGGCGAAAACATTGCAACCAGAGGGATCGACTTGCTTTCGCTGCCACAGGGAACGAGCCTGCATATCGGCGACGAGGCGATCGTCGAGGTCACCGGGCTGCGCAATCCCTGTAAGCAGATCGACGATTTCCAGAAAGGTCTCTTGCACGCCGTACTCGATCGCGATGCCGATGGCGGCCTGGTCCGCAAAGCTGGAATCATGGGCATCGTCTCGCAGGGCGGCCGGGTCAAACCTGATGACGACATCCGTGTAGAGTTGCCGCCGCTGCCGCATATCAAGCTCGAGCGGGTTTGACATCAAGGTCGATCTGATGCGCTCCCATAGGGAGAAATCAGCTCTGAATATGCCGCGCGTCTGATACCCCCTCTGTCACGAAGGGACAGAGGGGGTGCTCACTCTCCACGACGCCCGCAGCCAGTATCATCCCCCAATTGAATCAATCGAGATCATCATTGCCCGAATTACCGCCACCGTTGCGGTTGCCGGTGATGATCTCGCGCTTGCCGACGTGGTTGGCAGGCCCGACCAGACCGTCCTTCTCCATGCGTTCGACGAGCGAGGCGGCACGGTTATAGCCAATGCCGAGGCGGCGCTGGATGTAGGAGGTCGAGCACTTCTTGTCGCGCATGACGACCTTGATCGCCTGTTCGTAGAGATCGTCACCGTCTTCGGAGGCGATGGCGCCCTTGTCGAAGACTGCGGTGTCTTCTTCCTCGTCTTCCTCGTCCTCGTCGGCCGTGACCGTGTCGAGATATTCCGGGCGGCCCTGCAGCTTCAGATGTGCCACGACCTTCTCGACTTCCTCGTCGGAGACGAAGGGGCCGTGAACGCGGGAGATGCGCCCACCGCCGGCCATATGCAGCATGTCACCCTGGCCGAGGAGCTGTTCTGCGCCCTGCTCGCCGAGGATGGTGCGGCTGTCGATCTTCGACGTTACCTGGAACGAGATGCGCGTCGGGAAGTTTGCCTTGATCGTGCCGGTGATGACGTCGACCGAAGGGCGCTGCGTCGCCATGATCAGGTGGATGCCGGCCGCACGCGCCATCTGCGCCAGACGCTGGATCGCGCCTTCGATCTCCTTGCCGGCGACCATCATCAGGTCGGCCATCTCGTCGACGATGACGACGATATAGGGCATCGGCGTCAGATCCATTTCCTGTTGTTCTTCGATCGGGGCACCGGTGCCCTTGTCGAAGCCGGTCTGAACCATGACGTGGATCGTCTCGCCCTTTTCCTTGGCGGAGGCAACGCGGCTGTTATAGCCGTCGATGTTGCGCACACCGAGGCGCGACATCTTCTTGTAGCGATCCTCCATTTCACGCACCGCCCACTTCAAGGCCATTACGGCCTTCTTGGGATCGGTAACGACGGGGGTCAAAAGGTGCGGAATGCCGTCATAGACGGACAGTTCCAGCATCTTCGGGTCGACCATAATCAGGCGGCACTGTTCCGGCGTCATGCGGTAGAGCAGCGACAGGATCATCGTGTTGATCGCGACCGATTTACCCGAGCCTGTGGTACCTGCCACGAGCAGATGCGGCATCTTCGCAAGCTCGGCGATGACGGGCTCGCCGCCGATGGTCTTGCCGAGGCCAAGCGCCAGCTTGTAGCCGCTCTTCTCGAAATCCGGCGAATCGATCATCTCGCGGAAATAGACGGTCTCGCGGTTGACGTTCGGCAATTCGATGCCGATGACGTTGCGGCCGGGGACGACGGCGACGCGAGCGGACAGTGCCGACATCGAACGGGCGATATCGTCTGCGAGGTTGATGACGCGCGAGGATTTGACGCCAGGCGCCGGCTCGAATTCATAGAGCGTGACGACCGGGCCTGGACGGACATGAATGATCTCGCCCTTGACGCCGAAGTCCTCGAGTACGCTTTCCAGCAGGCCGGCATTCTGCTCCAGCGTTTCCTGCGTCATGATCACGCCCGAACGGATGGCAGGTTCCTGCAGCAGTTCGCGTGGCGGAAGCTCGTATTCGCCATCAACGCTGAGGGCGATCGGGCGCCACTCGGGCGGCGTCAAGGATGCGGGCCGGCGCGGCGAGATCCGTGACGGCGGCGCATCGATCAAACGCTGGGCGGCAGCTTCGACGGCCGGAAGGGTCGGTGCCGCCTTGGCGACAGGTTCTGCCGACGCAGGCGCTACGACCTTGGTCGGCATCGGTGCCAAGACCATGACCGGCGCAGGACGAGATTCGACAGAGGGCGGGGCTTCAGCGCCATAGACGGCGGTGACGAAAGCGGGTGGCACGAATGTTTCCGGCAGGGTCGCGGCCTGTGGCTCGACGGGAGCCGGAGCGGCAATCTTCGGGATCTCTTCGACGACAGGCGCCAGAACGACAGCTTCCCATGCGGCGAGTTCATCCATGTCGGGCGTGGTGACGGCCACCAAAGGAAGGCTGGGAACGGCCTCGACCACAGCAGGTATTTCGACGACCGGCTGGATCTCTGCGGCTGCAACCGTCCGGCGGCATTCCACGACGCGGAATTTCGCAACGATCGATTCGGCCTCGACCAGAAGCTGCGGGATCATCACCGGCTGTGCCGGCTCGCCCTTGACGGCAGAGACGAATTCGCCGTCGAAGGGCATCGCATCCCAGAAGGCGAAATCGGAAAGATGGGCAAGCCGCGACTCGGCCACAGGCGCGACTACGGACTCGGGAACATTCAACGATACTGAGGAAGCATCCAGCGCGATCGCCGGAGCCTTCGAAAATGCGGTAGCGATAACAGTCATCTCCAATGCGTCCGGCTCGTTCGCCGGGGATTTCTGAATTACGGAGGGCATGTAACCCTCTACCGCAAAAGGCATGTCCTCGAGCGGCGGCAAATGGAACTCGGCAGGCTGCGCCGGCGAGGTTGCGACGAGGGCTGGCGTGGAGCCGATGACCGGTGGCTCCATCAGACGCATCGTTGCGTGCCCGGAGACCGGCCGCGTCACCTCGACCTGAGGTTCTACGGGGGGACGTCGGCTGATGATTTCGTTTTCCCGTGTGCGGGTAAACCGAACGTTCGGCCCCATCAGGAACGCGTTCTGCCAGCCGGGCGAGGCAAGATCTTCCGCAGAGATTCCCTGTGGCAAAACGGGCATTACCGGAGCGCTTACCGCGGGTGTCGCCTGCAGAGCCTCGACGACCGGCTTCGGGGCGGCGGCGGTCCGCTGCCTTATCTCTTCGGCACGGCGCAGCTCCTCGGCGCGACGCTGCTCTTCCGCCCTACGCTTGGCTTCGCGGGCGTTGCGGATCTTCTCTTCCAGGAATGCACGGCGAGCGGCGATCTGCTCGGCCCGGCGCGCCTCTTCGGCTGCCTGTTCCGGGTCGAGTTCGCCCTCTGGCTGAACGCCTTGTGACGCATTTGAAACTGTCGTTCGGGAAAGACGCATGAGACCTGCAACCCAGTCATTGATATTGCCGATGGCTTCTCAAATCGAATAGGGCAAGGATGGTTAATAAGTTCCTTCCTGACGCCTCTGAAAGCTCTTATTTCCCGCCCCCTGTGCCGCTGCGACAACATCGAAAACCCCAGGCAAACAGGCGCACGGAAACGACTTTGCCGCAAAAAACGCGGCAAAGAGACCCGTTAAATTTTTTGCGTGGCTCGCTATCTCGCCGAGGACAGTTGCGCGATCGAAAGCAGGGTGTCGGCGCTGATCCCGACGCCGGAAGAAGAGCCGGAGAGAATCGATAGGGCCGGCGACGTGGACGACGTCGTATTGCTCTGCAGATCGTACATCGCGGAGAATCGCTGCATCAGCGCGTCGACCTTGGTCGGGTCCTTCAGATCGCTGACCTTGACGAAGTTGCCCAGCATCTTGGCCTGTGTATCGACATCCATCGACGACATCGCGCTCGGCAGGCTATAGGTCGTGGTGATGACGGCATAAAGCGCCGCATCGCCCATGATGTCGTAGACGGAATTGATATTCGGCGCCTTGCGCTGGAAATAGAGGGCCAGACGCACACCGGGGTTGGTGTCGCCTTGCTGATCTTCCAGCGTCTGATGCAGGTAGAGATCGTTGGTAGACGCGAGCGCTCCCTGATTTTGCGCCGTGCCGAGCTTGCTATCCGTCAGATTGCCATCCGTGCCGAAGTTAAATGCCTCGACGATGCTCTTGAACTTGGCACCAGCAGCCGTGTTGATGAAGCTCTTCGCATCGGACGGATCGGAAGCGAAGGCCTTCTTCAGCGTCGCCGTATCGACGGTTTTCGGATCGATGCCGCTGGCCGTCAGGATGAAATTGGTGAGCTTGCTGTCGGCCAGGAGTTCCGTGACGGTGCTAACCTTGGTGATATTGGTCGCGAAGTAGGTGCCGGCGGTCTTGGCGTCGCTACTGGCCTTGGTCAGCAAGGCGCCTGAGAGCCCGGCGGTGGTGTGGCTGGAATATTGAGAGATAAAGCTGTTGATCTGCCCCTGCGACAGGGATTGAACCGGAACCTTCAGGTTACCCTTGCTGTCGAAGTTGAAGGCCTTTGCAAGCTCGGTAAGGCGTGAGTCCTTGAGCGAGTTGACGTAGCTCTTCGGATCGTAGGGATCGCTTTCGAGAATCTTCGTCAACTGCGACTTCGTCACCTCGTCCGAGCCGATGCCATAGGCGCGCAGCGCCATCTGGTAGAGTTCGGGGGCACTGTCGTTGGATGTGCTGCCGTCGGCCGTATTGCTCGTGAAGAAATCCTTGATGGTCTTCACGCTGGCGATGCGGTTTTTGTAGTTGTTGACCGCATCCGTCGTCAGGCTCGATTGCGACGTTTTGTAATTGCTCATATAGGCCGCCGAGGCCGCGTCGGTCGCGCTCTGAGACTGCGCCGCCTGACCGGCGGCAAGTGTCCCGTCCGCTTGGAAATTGAACGCGGCGACGACGTTCGTCAGGCCGAAGATGGAGGCGGTCGTCGGGTCGCCGAAAGCATTCTTGAAAACAACGGCGGGCGTGGTCGGATCGATACCGTAGGCGGTCTTGATGAAGTTGAAGAGGCGCGGATCCGAGGTCAGCTGATCGACCGATGTAACGGAGCCGATATGGTCCTTGTAATATTGGTTATTGTCGGTCGCACCGATGCTCGTAATGAATGACGGCACGGTGGAATTGTAGGCGCCCATCACATCGGCCTGCTGGCCGAGCGTCTGTGGACCGCCGACGTAGTTCGCGGTATAGGCCGCTGTCGTCGCGCTCACCTGAGCCGATGTCTGCGCCTGCGAGCCGGCGGCAACAGTCCCGTCCGACTGGAAATTGAATTGGGCCATGACATTGGTCAGCCCGTTCGACGTCGCGACGCCGGCATCCTCGGCCGAAGCGTTGAATTGGTCGGCGGTGATATAGGCCGGGATGTTGAGGGCGGTCTTGACGTATTGGAACAGCCGCGGATTGGATGTGAGCTGGCCGACCGAGGTGACCGTCCCGATATTGGCCTGATAAAAGGCGGTGTCGCTGTCCGGTGTCGAAGCCTTGACCGTGCCGTCCGCATTGAAATTGAATTCGGCCGCGAGAGCCTTATCCGCGGTGCCGCCATTCTGATTGAGATAGCTGTTGGGGTCGCTCGGATCGCTCGTCAGCATCTGCCTGAGATTGGAATTCGATGCATTGGTCGGATCGATGCCGTAGGCCTGCAGCACATAGTTTCTCAGCCGCGTGTTACCGAGAAGGTCATCGACCGTCTTAACGGAGCCGATGTTCTGGGCGTAATAGCTTGTTTCGGTGGCCGCGGACGTCTCTTCATTCGTAAACGATTGCTGATAAAGCCCGATGAGATCGTCTTCCTGCGCTCCCGATTGCGCCGTCTTCGTGCTGCCCGTACCGAAATTGAACGCGGCAGCGAATGCCTTGTAGCGGGAATCGTTGAGCTGATTCGCAAAACTGGTGGAATCGCTCAGGTTGCTGGTCAGCACCTGTTTCATAAAGGCTTTGGCATAGGTCATGTCGGAGAGCCCGTAGGCTTCCATGGCATAACTGTATAGCTGATAGTCATTCAGGAAGTCATCGACATTGGTTACTTTGCCTATATTGGCTTTGTAATAGTCGATCAGACGCTTGTTTTGCGACTGCGATGCCACCTGATTGAGCGAGGTCGCCATATCTCTGGTTGTGATCTTATAACCTAGATAGGTGGATATCATTAGCAAAATCCCAATAGATCTTCAATATAGACGGCGAATCCAGCCTTCATCATTACATGCAAACCTTACCCGAGACTTACACGTGCTCACTCTATACGTGCACTATATCGAGACGACTTCCCTGCCGTGTGTTCACCTTATGGAAACCCTGATGCATTCGACTTTGCTAACCATTTGACGACGCAAAGTTTTCTTAACCTCGATTTTTAAGCTGTCCGGAAGGGACGGCGCCTAATCTGCCCAACAACGAGAGGACAAAAGTTCTCCGAGAGAAGGCCGGGAAACGGGCTCTCAGGTAAAGCAAGGGTAGAAAATCGATGACAAATACCGTCCTAAAGCCCGATTGGGCTGGAACCACACTGCGGCTTGATCCGACGCGCTTTCCCCAACAGGTCAGCTACGCCATGCGCGGTGCCGATGGAGACGTCACCATCACGATCGACGAGCGCGGCGCAGTGCTGCGCAAGATCCTGCCCTCCAGTGGGCTGCCGCTATCCGTCGCCCTGCCGAAACGCGCCTTCAAGGGTGTCGCCGCCCGGGCTATCGACCATGGCGACGGCGAAGTAACCGTCACCCTGGAACTGCATCATTCCGATCCGGATCTCTGCATCCCCCTTCTCGTTGCTCACGATCTGAGCGATATCGCTGCCGACTGGCGTTCCTGGTCGGACGCCTTCCGCATTCCGATGCTGATGATCGAAGCAGACGGCGTTGCCCGCCCGCTGGAAGAGCATCTGGGCGGCGTCCGCTCGCAGGACAGCCAGCCGCGTCGCCGCCACTCCTACTTCGCCGATCGCCGCCCGCGCTTCCTCGTGCGCCGCTCCACCGGCAAGCTCGGCATCAAGATGAAGATCGAAGGCCGCGAGATCATCGCAAGGCACTAAGCCGCACGCGCTTAAAAACTGAATATTGCAAAAGATCGGCCGTGGGATACCCAGTCCCGCGGCCGAAATCGTTACGACTACAGCGAAGAGCTGTGTCCGCGACCTTACGAAAGCGCTTCGCCGTCAGGGAATGAGCAGCAGAAACGACAGGAAAAGACCTGCGAAGATGATCAGGCCGACCCGGTTGTTGGATTTGAACAAAGCAAGGCATTGCTCGCCATCATTGATGTCGAGCACGGCAATCTGATAGGCGAACATGCCGCCGGCGGCGATCAGGCCGAGATAAGCGAGCCAGCTTGTTCCGGCCAATGTGAAAGCGATCAGCATCAGAAGCAGCGTCGCTCCATAGAGGCCGACCAGCCAAAGGCGTGTCTGGTCGCCAAAAAGCCGCGCGGTCGAGCGCACACCGATCAGTTCATCATCTTCCTTATCCTGATGCGCATAGATCGTGTCGTAGCCGATCGTCCAAAGGATGGCGGCCATGTAAAGGATGATCGAGGTAAGCGACAGGTTGCCGAAAATGCCGGCCCATCCCATGAGGGCGCCCCAGGAGAAGGCGAGGCCGAGGAAGAATTGCGGCCAATCGGTGAAGCGCTTGGCGAAGGGATAGAGCGCGACGATGCCCAACGACAACAGGCCGAGAATGACGGCAAACCAGTTGAACTGCAGCAGCACGAAAAGACCGACCAGAGCCTGCAGGGCAATGAAGACCTTGGCCTGAAGGCGCGTCACGCGGCCCGATGGCAGCGGGCGGGAGCGAGTGCGCGCCACCGACATGTCTATCTCGTGATCGACCAGGTCATTATAGGCACAGCCGGCGCCGCGCATGGCGACCGCGCCGATGAAGTACAGCACGAGATGGTAGATCACCACGAAGCCGGGCGAACCTCGCCCCATGGAAATCGAGGCATTGGCGGCGAGCGCGACCGACCAGAAGCACGGCCACATCAAGAGCTGCCAGCCGATGGGCCGGTCCCAGCGAGCAAGCTGCGCATAGGGCCAGAGCCCTGGGGGCAGAACGCGGTACACCCAGTTGCCGGAAGGCGCGTCAGCGACGCGCCCATTGATGTCGCCTGTCTTTTGCATGAGCGAGTAGTAGTGACATCTGGCGCTCAAGGTCAAGCGGCGGCGGGGTCGCAGCCCCGCTCATTTCTCAGTTCGTCGTGAAGTTGAACTTGTAGCTGGCGGACATGCCGATCAGGAGCTGGTTGCGATCGCCGCGTTCTCTCACCAGGCTGCTGTCTGCGGCAGGGCCGGTCAGGCGGGTGTATTCCACGAACGTGCTGGCGGTCCAGTTTTCCGATGCCTTCCAGGTCAGCGCGCCGCCGACGCCGACGGACTTGATGCCGCCGCCCGGATTGTACTGGCTGAGGCCCGATGCCGCCGCGTCCCGTGCATTGACGCCGTAGTAGGTGTTGAAATAGTCGTTGGTGGCAAGCGTCATGCGCGGACCACCGGAGAGACGCAGTTCCGGGGTAATGTCGGTGAAGGCATCGACGGCGGCATCGGCAACGAGACCGCTATGAGCGCGGATGCCCTGGCGCACTTCGACGCGTGCGCGCAGCCAATCGGTCGGGTAAGCCTCGACAAAACCGCCGGCTTCCAGGCCCCACTTCACCTTTTTCAGGCCCGTAAGCTCGCGACCGTCGCCACTGTCGCGGCTACGCACGAACTTGCCGACGATGCCGACCCGAAAGGCATCACTCTCGATGAAAGCAAAAGATGGATTGTCGTTGCGCGAGGAGAAACGTGGCCCCGGCCCCTGCCTGCCGATCGACACCAGCGGCTGCCATTGCAGCTTGTTGTGCTTGCCGCCCTCGAATTTCGGCGCCGAGAAACCGGCCGCCCCGACGCTTAGATACCAATTTCCCGACCAGAAATGCTGGCCGTCTCCAGCTGAAGCCGCAGAAGCGGAGGCGACAAGTAAACCGAAACTGATAAAAAGGCGCGATTTTGCAAACACAATGCAACTCCATAATACGCAATACAAAGGGCCGTACACGCGGCCCTAGAGTTGCTTCAAATTATTCGGATCGCGTTACCGGCTTCTTAACCAAAAGCAGCTGAATCGGCAGGGAGATCGAATTTAAGTTGAAGTTGGCATCCTCCGGCCTGCGCCGATCTGTCGCGGTGATTTAATTAAGCTATAGGCTACTCAATCATAAGTAATGCCAGCTATCCTCTGTGGTACATGGCCATTCACAGCCCCAGGTCCCTAAAAGAGAAACAAATGAAGACCACATCCCTGATTTCCCTAGGCCTATTCCTCGGCGTAAACGTCGTACTATCAGGTTGCGTCAGCGCACCGATCGGCGGCGCCAAGCAGGATCAATATTCGCACAGAGTCATTTCCGGCAAGAAGACGGCGCTCGGAATGGCTTCGTCGGTGAAGCGGGACTGCACATTCAACTCCTACCCCTATACAGGGGTGGTCAAGCAGCCCAGCCATGGCAAAGTCACATTCGAACATGGCACGGTTCACGTCAAATACGACAAGGATAGCGACGCCTATATCTGCAGCGGCAAGCCCGTTGAAGGCACTACGATATATTACACATCCGATCCCGGTTTTGTCGGCACCGACCAATTCACCCTGCGGGTAACCGTGTTGTACGGAAGTAAAGTCAGCGACGAGAATCTGACCGTCAAAGTGGTCAAGTAGTACTCATATCCTCGCTGACTGGCAGGACTGAACAAAAACGCCGGACCATGGAAACCCATAGTCCGGCGCGACGACGTATTGATACGCGAAGGCTTAGAACGTCACCTTTTCCAGAGGTGCGCGCGTCGCCTCGAATTCCTTCAGCTTCGCCTCGCGCTCCCCGATGTAATTGCGGTTGTCCGGAACGGCGAACTGATTCTTGGCGATCTGGATCTGCATGATGAAAAGCTCATCCCAGCGGAAGCCCATTTCGGAGCCTGCCAGATAGAATTCCCACATGCGGAAGAACTTCTCGTCATAGAGCGCGACGGCGTCGGCCTTGCGGGCGACGAAGTTGTTGCGCCAATGCCTGAGCGTATAGGCATAGTGCATCGGCAGGGTTTCGACGTCCCTCGTCAGCAGACCGGCCTTCTCAAGCGGCGGCGTGGTTTCGCCGATCGACGGAATATAGCCACCCGGGAAAATATACTTTTCGATGAAGGCATTGGTGGCGTAGCTCGGCTTCGGACGCGCGATCGAATGCAACAGCATCACGCCGTTGTCGTCGAGCAATTCCGAAACCTTGCGGAAGAACTTGCCGTAATCGCCGATGCCGACATGTTCGAACATGCCGACGGAGACGATGCGGTCGAACTTCTTGCCGGTCAGGTAGCGATAGTCCTGCAGCTCGAAGCGGACGCGATCGGACAGGCCGCGCTTGGCCGCACGGTCGCGCGATACTTTCAGCTGCTCTTCGCTAAGCGTGATGCCGGTGACGTCGAGGCCCGGATAGGCTTCGGCAAGATACATCGCCATGCCGCCCCAGCCCGAGCCGATCTCCAGCACCTTCTGACCGGGCTCGACCAGCAGCTTCGCAGCGATATGGCGCTTCTTGGCCACCTGCGCTTCGTAGAGGCTGATGCCTGGCGGATTGAAATAGGCGCAGGAATATTGCCAATCCTCATCGAGGAAGAGATCGAACAGCTTGGCCGACAGATCGTAGTGATGCGCAACATTGTATTTATTGCGGTTGATCGGCGAGCGGCTCTTGATCTGCTGCAAGGCGATGCGGCCGAGCAGCAGCGCCGCCATGCGGAAATCAAAGATCTCATTGGTGGTGTTCTGCTTCACCAGCGAGAGGAATTCATAGATATCCCCTTGCTCAAGAATGAAGCGCCCCTCCATGTACATTTCGCCGAGCTTGAGCGTCGGATCGCGAGCAATCGCGTCCTCCGCCTGCTGGTCGGCAATGCGGACAGCCACTGTCTCACCGGTTCCGTCGCCGACCATATGGGTCTCGCCGGAAGCGAGCATAAGCTTGAGGGAGCCTTTACGGATAAGCTTCTTAACGAGAGAGAGAAGTACCGACGCCATGGACGCCTCGAATGTTATGACATGACATTGAGGCAACTTTAGCGCTTCACAGCCTTGTGGCAAGCGCAGCTTTTCGCACACGTTGGCACTCTGGCAACAACTCTGCCAGAGTGTGACATTCTTGCATAATCTCTCGCTAAGTCCTTATTTTCGTTTGAATGCGTCCGCCAAGGCGGCACCAAAACTACCCCGTTCCTCGGTCTTTGGACGGGTGTTGCTCCTAACGCCAGCGTTGCGAGCGCCGCCTTGCTCGCGCGACTCACGCCCGGAGGGGGCCGCCACAGTGCCGCCATCTTTGCGCATGGAGAGGGCGATTCGCTTCCGCTTCACGTCGACCTCGACCACCCTCACCTTCACCACATCGCCGGCCTTCACGACCTCATGCGGATCCTTCACGAAGCGGTCGGCCAGTTGCGAGACATGCACCAAACCGTCCTGATGGACGCCAATGTCGACGAAGGCGCCAAAGGCAGCGACATTGGTAACCGTTCCCTCCAGCAGCATGCCAAGCTTGAGGTCGCTGATCTCGTTGACGCCTTCGGCGAAGGTCGCGGTCTTGAAGCTCGGACGGGGGTCGCGGCCGGGCTTTTCCAGCTCGGCGATGATGTCGCGCACGGTGGGCAGGCCGAACTTGTCATCGATGAACTGCCTCGGGTCGACAGCCTTCAGGACAGCAGTATCGCCCATCAGGGTCCGCAGATCGCGGCCGCAGGCGGCGACGATCTTCTTGGCGACGCCATAGGCTTCCGGATGCACGGAGGAAGCATCCAGCGGCTCCTTGCCATTGGGGATGCGCAGGAAGCCGGCGCATTGCTCGAAGGTGCGCTGGCCGAGACGGGCGACCTTCAACAGATCGCGACGGGTTTCGAATGCCCCTTCGCCGTCACGATGCTTGACGATCGCCTCGGCGATCGAGGGACCGAGGCCCGAGACTCGGGCAAGCAGCGGCGCCGAGGCCGTGTTCAGATCGACGCCGACAGCGTTCACCGCATCTTCGACAACCGCATCCAGCGAGCGGGACAGCTTCTGCTGATCCACGTCATGCTGATACTGGCCGACGCCGATCGACTTCGGCTCGATCTTCACCAGCTCAGCCAGCGGATCCTGCAGGCGGCGGGCGATGGAGACGGCGCCGCGCAGCGAGACATCGAGGCCGGGGAATTCCAGCGCTGCCGTTTCCGAGGCGGAATAGACGGAAGCGCCTGCCTCCGAGACGATAACCTTGGTCGGCTTCGGCGCCGGCAGATCAGCGAGCATGTCGGCCACCAGCTTTTCCGTCTCGCGGCTGCCGGTACCGTTGCCGATGGAGATCAGCTCGACATTGTGCTTGCGGACAAGGGCCGCCAAAGTCGCCTGCGTACCGCGCACGTCGTTCCTCGGCGGGAAAGGGTAGACCGTCGTCGTTTCCAGGAGTTTGCCGGTGCCGTCGACGACAGCCACCTTGACGCCGGTGCGGATGCCTGGGTCGAGACCCATGGTGGCACGCGAGCCGGCTGGCGCGGCCAGCAGCAGATCCTTCAGATTGCGGGCGAAAACATGGATCGCCTCTTCTTCGGCGCGCTCGCGCAGCTCACGCATCAGATCGAGCGACAGCGACATGGAGAGCTTCACGCGCCATGTCCAGCTGGCGACGTCCATGAGCCAGCGATCGCCGGGCCGGTTCGAGCCGATTTCATAGGCGGTGGTGATCATTCGCTCGACCGGCTTGTTCGGCGAAACGGCGTCCACATCGACTTCGATATTCAACGTCAGGAACTCTTCGTTCCAGCCGCGCAGCATGGCGAGTGCACGATGGCCAGGGGCCGTTGCCCAGCGCTCCTGATGCGCGAAATAGTCGGAGAATTTTGCGCCGGCTTCCTGCTTGCCGTCGACGACGGCGGCTTTGAGGGTGGCGTTCGTCTTCATATAGCCGCGCAGCTTGCCGAGCAGGTCGGCATTTTCGGCAATGCCTTCGGCGACAATGTCGCGCGCGCCCTCGAGCGCCGTCTTCACATCCGTAACTTCGGCTGTGATGAAGCCTTCGGCGAGAACGGCGGGCTCTTTCGAGCGATCGGCGAGGATCGTGTCGGCGAGCGGGCCGAGCCCACGCTCCCTCGCGATCTCGGCGCGGGTGCGGCGCTTCGGCTTGTAGGGCAGATAGAGATCTTCCAGCTCGGCCTTGGTGGCGACGGTTGCGACCTTGCGCATCAGCTCGTCGGTCATCTTGCCCTGGCCGGTGATGGATTCGATGATGGCGGCGCGGCGGGCTTCCAGTTCGCGCAGATAGACGAGCCGTTCGGCCAGCGTGCGAAGCTGTGTGTCATCGAGGCCGCCGGTGACTTCCTTGCGGTAGCGGGCGATGAACGGCACGGTCGCGCCTTCGTCGAGAAGCTCGATGGCGGATTTGGCCTGATCCGGGCGGGCATTGATCTCGGCGGCGATGGTGGCAGCAAGGGAACGGATATCGGCGGCCATGTGACTCTCTGAACTGGACAATCGTGAGGGGACCATAAGCACGATCCCGTTGGTATAAGAAACAGTTTTCGACGCCGATCATGCCGATCCCGCATGGAAGGGGAGATCTCGCGTCCAAAACCATACCCGCTTTAGCGATAGAAAAAGGCGTGGCAATGTTGGTCGCCAAACCTCCACAGGATTTGATGCTTGACCTTTGGCCCAAGCCCGCTTAACCGCGCAAAGGGATGCAACGAAAGGGCAAGCCATGAGAGTTCTGTTGATCGGATCGGGCGGACGCGAGCACGCACTGGCCTGGAAACTGGCGCAATCGCCTCTCATGACGGAATTCTATGCCGCACCCGGCAATCCGGGCATTGCCGAGCATGCGACGCTTGCGTCACTCGATATCGACAATCACGATGCCGTCGTCGCCTTCTGCAAGGAGAAGGCCATCGATTTCGTCGTCGTCGGACCGGAAGCACCCTTGGTCGCTGGCATCACCGATGCACTGCGCGCCGCAGACATTGCCGTCTTCGGCCCTTCGGCAGCGGCAGCCCAGCTCGAGGGCTCCAAGGGTTTCACCAAGGATATCTGCGCACGCTATGACATCCCGACGGGAGCCTATCAGCGCTTCAACAACGCGCCGAAGGCGAAAGCCTATGTCCGTGCGCAGGGTGCGCCGATCGTGGTCAAAGCCGACGGACTTGCTGCCGGCAAGGGCGTGACGGTGGCCATGACGGTCGACGAAGCATTGGCGGCCATCGACGATTGCTTCGAAGGGGCATTCGGCGAGGCCGGCGCGGAAGTCGTCATCGAAGCCTATCTGGACGGCGAAGAGGCAAGCTTCTTCTGCCTCTGCGACGGCAAGCATGCGCTGGCGCTGGCAACCGCCCAGGACCACAAGCGCGTCGGCGACGGCGATACCGGACCGAACACCGGCGGCATGGGCGCCTACTCCCCCGCCCCGGTCATGACCCCTGACATGGTCGAGCGCACCATGAAGGAGATCATCGAGCCGACGATGCGCGGCATGGCGGAAAGCGGCCATCCCTTCTCCGGCGTCTTCTTCGCGGGCTTGATGATCACCGCCAAGGGCCCCGAGTTGATCGAATACAATGTCCGCTTCGGCGATCCCGAATGCCAGGTGCTGATGATGCGGCTGAAGAGCGATCTGCTGCCGCTACTCTTCGCCTGCGCCAACGGTACGCTCGATCAGGTGGCCGCCGAATGGAGCGACGATGTCGCTCTGACCGTGGTCATGGCCTCGAAGGGCTATCCCGGCTCCTATGCCAAGAACACGCCGATCGCAGCGCTACCGGCCGATGGCGAGGGAGCCAAGGTGTTTCATGCCGGAACAGCCTTGAAGGACGGCGCACTGATCGCGACTGGCGGCCGCGTTCTCAACATTACCGCGACAGGCAAGACGGTCGGCGAAGCGCAGAAGCGCGCCTATGCCCTTGCCGGCGAGGTGGAATGGGAAAACGGCTTTTATCGCAATGACATCGGCTGGCGCGCGGTCGAGCGCGAAGCGTAAACTACCGAGCCGATCCGGTCACTGAAAGTCCATTAAATTTTTACCTAATCTCCTGACGGTATGGAAACAAAGCTTCGCTAATGTCTCCATCAATCTAAAGCGCATCGCGATTTTCAGATTCGCTTCTTGCGCTTTAGCTCTTTGATTTTACGCATGTCGTTATCGCAAAACCGCTGCACAGTTTTGCGCGACATGCTTCGGACGGAGTTGTTGGTGATGCGTTCCTTCTTCCTGACCTTGGCATGCGTGCTGGCCGGCGGCTCCGCCATGGCCTCGTCGATCCAGCCGGTCGACGGCAAGATGATCGGCGGCAAGGGCAGCATCGTCGCCAAGAATTGCGCCGACTGCCCTCCCCTCAAGCCGCAAATGGTGGAAAAGGAATATAATGTTCCGACGCTGGCACCCGGCACTCAGACGGTTGTCATCCGCAATATCGACGGCGAAAAAAGGGTCGTGCGCACTGAAGCCTGGATGGGTGGCTCTCCGGTCATGTTCGTCAGCAAGCCTACTCCGGAAGCCCTGGCTGCGGCCGGCACCTCTTCCGACGGCATCGACGTGACAGCAAAGACCGCATCCTTGACGGAAGTGGCAACAGCTCCCGAGCCGGCGCCGCTCGATCTCTCCGCCTTCCAGCTTCGCCAATAATTGCGACTCTTAGGTCGACGGATCAGCCGCCGCGCAGCAGTATCTCAAAACAAACTTCGCTAATATTCGAATTTTCGAAAATATGATAGATTTGTGGATAATATTCTCAAATCTAACTATGTATTACTGACATCAGCGAGAGCATATCCCTGGTTTCATCTCTTGCGAAATACAATCGAACCCCTGCTATTAAAGCTTTATTAGACATAAACAGCGACTTTGTTGTCCACCGGACAGCAGCATGTCATTTGAAGCAGCGGCAAGCGTATTGGGACTCTCTCAGGCGATCGCACAGGCGGTAGGATACCGCACCGGTATTCAATTACCTGTGGAGGCACTATTGAAGAATCTCAAGATCGCACATCAACTATTCGCCCTGCTCGGCCTGCTGATGGCTGCCTTCGCGGTGGCCACCTATTTCCAGATCCGGTCTCAAGCCGATACCATTTACGACGACCGCTTCGACATGCTGCGCACGCAGGTCGAATCCGGCATCTCTGTTTTGAACCAATATTATCAGCGCGAAAAATCCGGCGAGATGACGCATGAGGCCGCTCAGGCCGAGGCCTTCAAGGTGTTGTCGCATGTCAGCTTCGCGCCGGCAGGCTACTTCTTCGGCTTCGATTTCAATGTCATCCAGCGCATTCACCCAAGCCCCGTCAATATCGGCAAGGACATGTCCTCGCAGGTCGACAAGAACGGCACGCATTTCAGCAAGGAAATGGTCGAAAAGGCCATCAAGGGCGGTGGCCGCACGATCTATTACTGGAACAAGCCTGGCCGCCCCGAAAGCGAGTTCTTCCTGAAGGGCAGCTATTCCGGCGCCTTCGCTCCCTGGCAGATCGTGCTTGGCTGCGGCGTCTACATGGATGACCTGCAGGAGCAGATCAACACGACGATGTGGCGTGCCCTGCTGATCTGCGGACTTGTTTTCCTCGTCGGCATCAGCGCGTCTCTCTATTGCATCCGTGGCATCGCCCGGCCACTCGCCGACGTCCACGCAGCCCTCAAGGCCGTGGCCGACGAAGACGTGAAGATCACAATCCCGCATGTCGAGATGCGCAACGAGATCGGCCTGATGGCCAAGGCGACCCAGGCGCTGCAGGAAAAGATCCGCGAACGCCACATCCTGGCCGACCGCCAGGCGGCGCAGGAGCTCGAAATCAGCAGCGAGCGCGAACAGAACCTGCGCCAGCAGCAGGACGAAGCCCGCGAACAGGCGCGCGTCGTCTCCGTTATCGGCAAGGCGCTCGAAGATCTCGCGCGCGGCGACCTGACGGTGCGTTGCGGCGATCTCGGCGCCAGCTATGCCGGCCTTCGCAACAACTTCAACGAGGCGCTGTCGCATCTGGAAGCCGCGATGGGGCGGGTCAACGCCAAGGGCAACGACATCGGCCTCAGCAAGGAAGAAATCCGTCGCGCCTCCAACGAGCTGTCGCAGCGCACCGAGCGTCAGGCCGCCAGCCTGGAAGAGACCTCGGCGGCCCTCGACGAGCTCACGGTCGCCGTCCGTCAGACCGCGGAAGGCGCGCATGAGGCCAGCAAGCGCGTTCACACCGTCAGCACCGAAGCATCGCGCAGCGATGCCGTGGTTGCCCAGGCAATCGAAGCGATGAGCGGCATCGAGAAGTCCTCGGCGGAGATCGGCAAGATCATCGGCGTCATCGACGAGATCGCCTTCCAGACCAACCTTCTGGCTCTGAACGCCGGCGTCGAAGCCGCCCGCGCCGGCGAATCCGGCAAGGGCTTTGCCGTCGTCGCCCAGGAAGTGCGCGAACTGGCTCAGCGTTCCGCGGCGGCCGCCAAGGAAATCAAAGACCAGATCGCCCGTTCCTCCGGCCAGGTCGACCAGGGCGTCCGCCTTGTCGGCGAGGCAGGCGAAGCGCTGAAGCGCATCTCCGACCAGATCAAGGCTGCCAACGAGATCGTCTCGAAGATCGCCCACAGCGCCTCCGAGCAGGATACGACGCTGCGCTCGATCTCGTCTTCGATGAACCAGCTCGATGCCGCCACGCAGCAGAACGCCGCCATGGCTGAAGAAACGACGGCCTCGGCCGAGACGCTCGCCGCCGATACGGAAGATCTGCTCGCACTCATCCGCGGCTTCCGTGTCAACGACGGCCACCCGGCCATGGATCACCGCCGCCGCGCCGCCTGAGCAGCATAGGTCAGAAAATGAGAAACCGCCGGGCTTGCGTCCGGCGGTTTTCTTTTGAGCTTTAATTGGCTGCTTCAGTCTGCCGCCTTCAGCAGCTCGACCAATTTTTCGATCTCGCGATCGGAATAGACCTCGATACCGGCCTGCTGCAGCCGCGCCGCGGTGACGCCCCGGCCGCTCTGCCGGCCACCGAAAAAACTTCCGTCATAGATGAAGCCAGAGCCGCAGGATGGGCTGCCGTCTATCAGCAGGGCATAGCGGCAGCCGGTATCCTGTGCGAGCGCCAGAGCATTTTCAGCCGCCTGACGAAATTCCGCCGTGACATCACCGCCGGTGATCTCCATCACCCGCGCAGTGCCGGCAAGCACATCCTCGCCGGTGGCGCCGTCTGCGATTTCGGCCGGCGGCCTCGGAACGGCCATGCCCGCAGACATTTCCGGACAGATCGTCACCAGCCGCCCCTCCTCACGCCAGCAATCGATCGCCGGATGGATGAGCGGCTTGGAACGGCCGTCATAGCGGACGGCGTGGCCCATGAGGCAGGCGCTGACGAGGATCTTTCCGGTCATCGCGCCCCCATATCTTATCCCGCAATCTTCGAGAAGTCGGCGACCGTGCTGGTTGCCTCGCGGATCAGACGCAGCAGCGCCAGGCGGTTGGCGCGGATAGCGGCGTCTTCATCGTTGACGAGCACGTCTTCGAAGAAGCGATCGACCGGCGCGCGCAACTTCGAAAGGGCTGCCATGGCCGAGCGGAAATCTTCCTTGGCGATCGCATCGGATGCCTCGGCGGAGGCGGCCTTGACGGCGGCGAAGAGATCCTTTTCGGCATCAAGCTTCAGCAGCGCTTCCGAAACGCTGTCAGCGACAACGGTGCCCTTCTTCTCCTCGGCTGCCAGAAGCTGCGTGGCACGCTTGGTGCCGGCGAGCAGGTTCTTGCCGTCCTCTGACGTGATGAAGGCGGTCAGCGCCTCGACGCGACGGGCGACCATCAGCAGATCGTCGGTCACCGGTGTCAGCACGGCGTCGATGAGGTCATGGCGGGCGCCGAGATCGCGCAGGTAGACCTTGAGGCGATCATGGAAGAACGCCAGCAGATCGGCGTCCTTGGTGGTTGCCAGCAGTGGCAGGCGCACGCCCCGCTCCAAGAGGATACGAACGACGCCGAGGGCGGCGCGGCGCAGCGCGTAAGGATCCTTCGAGCCTGTCGGCTTCTCGTCGATTGCCCAGAAGCCGACGAGCGTATCCAGCTTGTCGGCAAGCGCGACTGTGATCGCGACCTTGTCTTCGGGAACGCGGTCGGAAGGGCCCTGCGGCTTGTAGTGATCTTCGATCGCAGCGGCGACCGAGGCATTCTCGCCCTGCAGCACCGCATATTTGCGGCCCATGAGGCCCTGAAGCTCGGGAAATTCGCCGACGGCTTCGGTGCGCAGATCTGCCTTGGCCAGCACGACGGCGCGGTCGACCAGAGCGGCATCGGCGCCGGTGATCTTGGCGAGGTCAGCGGCCAGCGCACGAATGCGGGCAACACGCTCGCCCTGGCTGCCGAGCTTGGCATGGAACGTGACGTTCAGTGCGTCGAGCTTGGCCATGCGCTGATCGAGCGGTTTCTTCAGGTCGAGACCGAATTTCGCAGCAGAGGCTTCAAGCGTTTCGAGATCGGGCAGATCGCCCTGGTCGCGCTTCCAGAAATGCAGCGCGTCGGACAGGCGGGCACGCACGACCTTGCCGTTGCCGTGGATGATCTCCTTGCCGCCATCCGTCGCCTGGATGTTGGAGACGAGAATGAAGCGGTTGGACAGGGTTTCTCCCACCTGCGGGCGGGTGACGAAACACTTCTGATTGGTCTTGATGGTGAGGCGGATAATTTCCGAGGGGATCGAGAGATAGTCTTCCTCGAAGGAACCCATCAGCACCTGCGGCCACTCGACCAGGCCGGACACCTCTTCCAGCAAGCCTTCGTCCTCGACCAGTTCCAGGCCATTGGCAAAGGCGACATCGCGGGCGTCGTGCAGGATGATGTCCTTGCGGCGCTCGGCATCGAGGATGACGTTGGCCTTTTCCAGGCTCGATACGTAGTCATCGAAGCGCTTGACCGTGATCGCATCAGGCGCATGGAAACGATGACCGTAGGTCACGTTGGAAGCGACGATGCCATCGATCTCGAAGGGGATGACGACGGTCTCTTCATGTTCGGTGCCGAAGGTGCAGACGATCGACTGCAGCGGGCGCACCCAGCGCAGCGAGCCGGGTTTGGCCGATGCCTTGCCCCAGCGCATGGATTTCGGCCAGGGGAAATTTCTTACGATATCAGGCATCACGGCGGCGACGATTTCTTCCGCGGCGCGGCCGGGCTTGGAAATGATCGCAACGTAGAAATCACCCTTCTTCGGGTCGCTCTGCACCTGCGCTTCGGAGATGGAGGAAAGGCCGGCGCCGCGCAGGAAGCCTTCGATCGCCTTCTCGTTGGCATCGGTGCGCGGACCCTTGCGCTCCTCGAGTACGTCAGCCGAGCGCGCCGTCAGGCCGCGGATATCGAGCGTCAGCCGCCGGGGCGTCCAGTATTCCCTGGCACCTTCATAGGAAAGGCCTGCTTCGACCAGAGCATCGGTCACCAGCTTCTTCAGGTCGCCGGCAGCCTTGCGCTGCATACGGGCGGGAATTTCCTCGGAGCGGAGTTCGAGCAGGAGATCGGGCATGGGAGCTGTCTTTACCTTGAGGCGGAAATGATCCGGGCGGACTTAGCAAGCCCGGCGGCAAAAGTCACCAAGGCAAAAGGCGAATTTACCATCCGCCGCCGCCGCCACCTCCGCCACCGCCTCCGGAGGAAC
>NZ_JARWKZ010000027.1:0-79606 GCF_050577975.1 Rhizobium sp. BR 315
TCTGCACTACTGCACTATACGCCGAACCCGGCCTATTCCGGCCAGGTCCGCGTCGGCTACAAGCTCGTCAGCGCGCTCGGAGCCTCCAACACCGGCACGGTCACCTATAATATCAGCTATGACGCCGGCAAGGTTGCCGAGGATATCGACGGGCTCGTGCATGGCTTCGTCCAGGCCCGGCAGAACATGATCGCCAACACGATCGAGGTGCCGGGCCTGCTGCAGCGCCGGCAGATGCTCAAGGCGACCGATCCGATCACCGCACGCATGATGCCGTCGCAAGAGGGCATGACGCTCGGCTTCTCGACCAGCCTGTCGCAGATACGGGCGGCCGGCGGCGATGCGGATGCGGCATCCGCTCCCTTCAACGTCTGGATCGGCGGCGCCTTCCTGACCCATAACGACAAGAACAGGAACGACAGCACCAGCAAGTGGGGCAGCTTTGCCATGATCAACATGGGGGCGGACTATCTGCTCTCCGACCGGGCCTTGATCGGGCTGTCGTTCCACTATGACCGGATGACGGATCCGGCCGATCAGGATGCCAAACTGACGGGCAATGGCTGGCTTGCCGGCCCCTATGCCTCGATCGAGATCGGCAAGGGCGTGTTCTGGAACGGCAGCCTGCGCTATGGCGGCTCGAACAACACGATCAACACCCAGTTCTGGAACGGCAGCTTCAAGACGACGCGCTGGATGGCCGATACCTCGATCGACGGGCAGTGGACCCTCGACGAGGACACGACGATCTCGCCGAAATTGCGGATGATCTACTTCTCCGAAACGGTCGCGGATTACACGGTCAAGAACGGCGCCGGCGATGCCATCACCATCAACGGCTTCGACGAGGAGCAGTTCCGCGTCAGCCTCGGCGCCGAGATCGCCCGGTCCTTCCTGCTCGAAAGCGGCGCCAAGCTGACGCCGAAGCTCGGCATCACCGGCGGCTTCTCCGGCCTCGACGGCTCCGGCGCCTTCGGCGCTCTCACCGCCGGCTTCACGCTGCAGACCGCCAACTTCTGGATGCTCGACACCAGCATCCTCCTCAACATCGAGGGCGACGGCCAGAAATCCGTCGGCGCAAAAGTCGCCGCTGCAAAGAAGTTCTAAAGCAGGCACGGGCGCCAACGTAGTCGGAGACGCACGCAAACACGAACACACACCAGGATCGCCTCCGCCTGGGATTGCGGAGGCACAACCTTGGCCCTTCTCCTGGTCCATCGGCACATCAAGATCCTACAGAAAGGTGTCATGCTGGTCTTGATCGGCGTTGCCTTCGAGTGATGATGTTTGAGCGAGTGCGTCTCAGCGCGATCCCAGACGGCGATAGCCTTGTTTAGCGCGTTTTCAGGTTGCCGCAGTCGACCTAGGATCTCGGATCCGGATGGTCCCAAATACCTGTCTCCAGAGTGAATGGCGACCACTCGGTCATTTCATATCGGATCGGGAGGGCATCCGGCCGCCAGATCACGCGTCGCGGTCGGAAACGCCAATAGCGTTCGGCACCCTTAAGGGAGAGGTCCGATGCGCGATCGAACAGAATCTCGGCATCGCCGGTCATCTGCAGGAGACCGCCCGAGGCAAAGTCCACGAATGTTAGGCCGGCTTTTTGGTTCACGGCGATGTTCCCGAGGGTGCTGAAGAAGCGATTCCCAATAAAATCGGGAATTGTCAGCGAGCCATCTCCACCGACATGCACGAAGCCAGCTTGCCCACCGCGATGGGAGACGTCGACGCGCCGTTTGCCGTGATCTTCGAAGTAGGATGCCACAAAGAAAGTGTCGGCCTGTTCGATGAGAGTACGTGCAGTGTTGTCGAGCGTCGAACTGAGATGCGGCGGAGCGATCGTTACCTGCGTTGGCTCCCGGGTGAAACGGACGTCTCTGGTCTGGATATACTTCGGACAATTGCCGAAGCTCTCACCGACCATCAGATCAAATCCATCGGCGCGTCGATGTAACGTACCATTCAGCCGGTTCCGGCGGCGCGTGCTTAGATCGATGCCAAGAACTGCGATTTCTTGGCCATCCTCCATTCCCGCTTCGGCAGGGTCGGCTATCTCTCTGACAAGAGTGGCATTGAGCCGATACGGATCATCCGTGTATAGAAAGCCAGGGCGTCCGGCGCGCAGCGTCGCCCAGGCATCGCCCTTTGCATCGACCGCGCCGAGGACGACCATGGGCAGGAGCGGATAGAATTCGCGATGCTGGTCGATCAAGTGATCGCGGATCACTTTCCGGCCGATCTCGTTCATGCGTGCTTCGACACCGACCGATCGTTGCAAACGGATTTCGCCATCATGCCAAGGAGAGGGTAGGGAAGAGGTGTCACTTGTCGATAAGTCTGTCATGCCGCCAACCCGACCGGTGTCTTCTGGAATTCGATGAAACCTGGCAGCGCCTCTACTCGCGCAAGCCAGGCGCGGATGTGCGGATACGGCGCCAAGTCGACATCTCCCTCCGGCGCGCGGGCCAAATAGCTGTAAAGCGCGACATCGGCGATTGTCGGTCTATGTGTGGCGACCCAGTCGCGGCCACTGAGAGCAGCCTCGATTAGCGTCAGGATGGCATGGGCACGCGGAATGACTTCTTCAGCGCGAAGCGGCGCGTTAAAGACATTGATCAGGCGTGCCATCGCCGGGCCATAGGCGATCTGGCCAGCCGCGACAGACAGCCAGCGCTGAACGGCTGCGCTGCCAATCGGATCTTCGGGCAACCAGTCGGTCCGTCCCATCTTTTTGGCGATATAGACAAGAATGGCATTGGAGTCCGAGACAATCGTTCCCTCGTCATCGAGAACAGGCAACTGCCCAAAGGGATTGAGCGCAAGAAAATCCGGTTGCTTGTGTGCCTTGACCAGAAGATCGACCATCACAAGTTCATGCTCGACTCCAAGCAGCGACAAAAACAGTCGGGCGCGATGCGAATGACCGGAAAGTGGGTGGTAGTAGAGCTTCATGCCTGCCTCCTGAGAAATGATTGAAGGCATCATGACTGTTAACAGGCTTGACGATAACCATTGAAATAAGCAGGTGACCATTTCATAATCTGAAATAATAGGAATGAGGTTGTTCGCATGGACCGGTTACAGGCAATGCGCATTTTTGCGCAGGTCGTGGAGAGTGGCGGCTTTGCACCCGCTGCCAAGATGTTGCATATGAGCGCGCCATCGGTGACCCGCGCAGTCGCCCAATTGGAAGATAGTATCGGCACCCGTCTTCTGGTGCGAACAACCCGTTCGATGAAGCTAACTTCGGCCGGCGAAGGATATGCGGCTGACTGCCGGCGAATCCTTGCCGAGATTAGCGAAGCGGAAGCCAATGCAGCCGGGAGCTACACCCAGCCGGCTGGGGTGCTGACGGTGACCGCCCCGGTGCTTTTCGGGCGAATTCACGTGCTTCCGGTCATTCTCGATTTCCTTCGGCTCCATCCGAACATGCAGGTCAAAACCATTTTCGTCGACAGAGTGACCAATCTGGTCGAGGAGGGCTTGGATATCGCCGTTCGTATCGCAGCGCTGCCCGATTCAGGGTTGATCGCTCGTCGCGTTGGCTCCATCAGGCAGGTAATTTGCGGATCCCCGGACTATCTTGCCACTTTTGGCGAGCCGCAAACTCCAGAAGATTTGCGGCACCATAAATTCATCGGTCGCGACGGTCTATTCGGCCAGGCGGAATGGCTATTTGGAAGAGCTCACAATATTCGTGTTCCGATCAACGCTTCCCTGATCTGCAATACGAATGACACAGCGATTGCGGCTGCGGTCGCGGGCGTCGGGTTGTCGCGGTTCCAGTCCTATCAGGTGGCGGATGACGTGAAGGCGGGCAGACTGAAGATCGTTCTGGCAGAATACGAGCGGGAGCCGGTGCCGATTCATCTCGTGCACGGCGAGGGGCACATGGTCTCGGCAAGGGTCCGAGCTTTCATGGATTTCGCAGCCCGCCATCTGCAGCGACAGGCGAATGCGAGGGCTCCCCAGGAAGCGAGCTTCTGATCGGGAAGGCTTTAAACGGTATCGGCTCGGGAGATCACGGCGCTAACATTCTCTCTACCGCGCTGGTCCAAATATACGGTCGTTGCTGCAGCAGCCGATATTGCCTGCCTTCATCTGACAAGACCGGTTTTCGCGCTTGACGAGCATCTTACCTTGATGTGTATATGTATATACATCATCGGCGATGCTAGACATGCATAGAGCACGCGTTTTGCCAACCGGCTTCCAGGTTACTGCGAAATACGCATGATCATCGGAGTTCATACATGCTGCAATCCAACGAAGACGCTCTCGACTCTCGACATGGCTGGCGGGTTGTTGGCGGAGCGCACGCTATTACGGCCATTACCTTCGGCTCCGCCTACGCTTTCTCTGCCTTGTTTCCGGGTTTGTCGGCTGAGTTCAATGCATCGCGAGGCGAGATCGCGCTTGTCTTCTCGATCGCCGCATTTCTCTTTTACGCGCTGGGCGCCATTGCCGGCCCACTTGCCGATCGTTGGTCTACCCGCCGGCTCGTTGCTGCAGGTCTCATCGCAATGGCCGCGGGCTATGTCGTTGCCAGTCAGGCGACTTCTCTCCTCGGACTTTATATCGCTTACGGGGTCGGTGTTGGCCTCGGCATAGGACTTTCCTATGTACCGGTGATCGGTGCCGTCCAATCGTGGTTCCAGACAAAACGCGCGAAAGCTTCCGGCATCGCTACGGCCGGCCTCGGGCTCGGCACGCTGCTGCTGCCTTTCGCCGTCGCCAAGCTCATCCCGGTGATCGGCTGGCGTGGCTCTTTTCTGATGCTCGCGGCGGTGATCGCCGTAATAGGTCCTCCAGCCATGATGCTGGTTCGCCGACGTCTGGCCAACAGCGGAGCGAATGCATTGCCGCCCGCGCTCCTCAGTCCATTGACTGCCTGGAGCAAGCCTGGTTTCCCTCTTTTCTATCTCGTGATCGTCCTTGGTTCCTTCTGCATCTTCATCCCCTATGTTCACATTGTGCCGGCAGCACACGACCTCGGACTGTCACTCGACTCAGGAACCGCGCTGATTGCGCTGATCGGCGTAGGCAATGTGTTTGGACGCTTCGTCCTCGCAGGTTTCGGTGACCGCATCGGCTCGGTGCGCTTGCTTGCGCTTCTCACCGCCGTGGTAGCAGGTTCCTTTATCCTCTGGGCCTTTGCCGCCAATTTCGTGATGCTCGCCATCTTCGCCGTTATTTTCGGCGCCGCCTACGGCGGATGCGTCGGTCTTTATCCAGCCGTCGCCGCCGAACTTTTCGGTACGCCGAATATCGGCGCCTTGCTTGGCTATCTTTACACCGGCGTCGGAATCGCCGCACTGCTCGGCCCCACCCTAGCCGGCTTCGTCTTCGACCGCACGGGCACCTATCTCGGCCCGATCACCGCGAGTGCCATCGCCGCCGCCATCGCTGCGATCTTTACCCTCAAGCTGCAACGGGCGGAGGGAAAATGATCTTCAGAACGTCACCGGCCTGCGGCGGCAGCTATAGTGCTGCCGGCATCCTGGCTGATGTTCACGCGAGAATGGGTACCTGGCAGCCGCCGACTTTACGCTCCGGTGTCACGCTTCCATGCCGGTGCTGAACGTATAGCGAAAAGCTCAGTCGGCGTGCCGGTCCGCCAAGCGATGTCCATAGCGGATCGGCGTCGGCCGATCGTAAACCTTGCTCAGAAGCTGTTGCGTTCGTGATACGTGCGCAGGAAGGCCTGTATGCGTGCGTCCTCGGGTTGATGCAGTATCCGGGAAGGGGCGTCGACCCCGACCAGCACGCCCTTTTCCATGAAGGCGACCTGATCGGCGACATGTGCGGCGAAGCCCATTTCATGGGTGACGACGACCATGGTCATGCCTTCGGAGGCGAGGGTCTTCATGACGCTCAGCACCTCGCCCACCAGCTCCGGGTCGAGCGCCGAGGTCGGTTCGTCGAACAGCATCAGGCGCGGCTCCATCGCAATCGCGCGGGCAATCGCCACGCGCTGCTGCTGGCCGCCCGACAGGCGCGAGGGGTGGTTGGCCATCTTGTCGCTGAGCCCGACCTTCTTCAACGCCTCGGCGGCACGCCCCTCGGCTTCGGATTTCGGAAGGCCACGCACGCGCATCAGCCCTTCGGCCACGTTCTGCAGCGCAGTCATGTGCGGCCAGAGGTTGAACTGCTGGAACACCATGCCGATAGAACGGCGCATTTCGCGCAGCTTGCGCCCCGGCATCCTGGCACCACCTGGAGCAACGTAGCCGATCAACTGCCCGTCGATGGTGATCTCGCCGGAATCATATTCCTCGAGGAAGTTGATGCAGCGCAGCAGCGTGGACTTGCCCGAGCCCGACGGCCCGATCAGGCAGGTGACCTTGCCCGGCGGGATAGAGAGATCCACGTCCTTCAACGCCTGGAAAGGGCCGTAATACTTATTGATCTTGCGGATCTCGACGGATGACGCGGCAAGCATCTTACGTCCTTTCGATCAGATGTTTCGTGATGCGCGCTTCCAGCAGTCGACCAAAGCGCGAGATGATTTCGACCAGCGCCCAGAAGAACAGCGCCAGCACCAGGTTTGCCTCGAGGTAGCGGAACGTCTCGGTGGACATGCGCTGCACCGAATACATCAGCTCCGGCACGGTGATGATCGACAAAATCACCGTTTCCTTGGTCAGAATGATCGAGAAGTTGACGAGAGCCGGCAGCGCCGAGACGAGGCCGAGCGGCAGCAGGATCCGCCGCACGATGTTCGGCTCCGACATGCCGATTGCACGGGCTGCCTCGAGCTGGCCCAGCGGCACGGCGTTGAAGCCCGAGCGGAAGATTTCCGCGAAATACGGGCTGCCGTAGATGGTCAATCCCAGCAGTCCGGCGGGTAGCGCTTCCAGCCGCAGCCCGAGCAGCGGGCCGCCGTAATAGAGCACGAAGAGCTGCACCAGGAAGGGCGTCCCGCGGATGATCTCGATATAGGCCTGGATCAGCCAGCCGAGCGGGCGCGGTCCGTAGCGCTGTATCAGCGCGATGGCCAGCCCCAGTGCCATGCTGAAGATGGTGCCCAGCGCCCAGCATAGGATGGTGAGGCTGAAGCCGTTCAGCAGGATCGGCCAATATTGCAACAGGATGCTCAAGTCCATTACACGGTCATCCTGTGTTCGAGATAGCGCCCCAATGCCGCGAGGCAGAGGTTGATGACCAGGTAGATGCAAGCCGCCGCGAGATAGACCTCGAGCGGGCGGAAGGTCGTCCCGGCCTGCGCCTGGCTGGCGCGCGTCACCTCGAGTATGCCGACCACGGAGACCAGCGAGGATGCCTTGACCAGCAGGATCATCTCATTGACCAGTGCCGGCAGCGAGATCTTGACTGCCTGCGGCAGGATGATCCGGGTCCAGATGTCGCGCGGCCCCATGCCGATGGCGGTGGCCGCCTCGGACTGCCCTGGCGGTAGGGCCATGATGGCGCCGCGCCAGATTTCGGAAACATAGGCGCTGGAACAGATGCCGACCGTGACCACGGCGGCGACCATGGCCGGTACGTTGATGCCGATGACGGGCAAAAGATAATAGCAAAGCAGAAGCTGCACGAGCAGCGGAACGCCGCGCAGGAAACTGACCCAAAGCGCCGCGAAACGGCGCAGCCAAACCGAACGCGAGAGGCCGGCGGCGCAGATGAGCGCGCCAATGACCAGCCCGAGCCCAATGCCCAGCAGAGAAACGAGCAGCGTATAGCGCGCCGCCCAGAAGAGCGGCCCGAAGCTGCCTACAAAAGTCGAGATAGAGAACATCAAGGTTCCGTTTGGCCGGGGCGCGCGGGCGGGATCGCTCCCGCCCGCGGCATGTCGTTACTTGGTCGGGACTTCGCGCGGCAGCGCGGTGTAGGTGCCCAGCCACTTCTCCTGGATGGCCTTGACGCGGCCGTCATCCGTCATCTTCAGCAGCGCGTCGTTGATGGCCTTGACATAGCTTTCGCTATCCTTGTCCTTGCGCAGAACCCAAGCGAAATAGGTCGGCTGGCCGAAGGTCGCGGGCTCGAACAGGGCGAAGGTCTCCGGACGGGCCTTCACCAGATAGGCGAGGTTCGGCAGCGAGCCGGCGACGGCGTCGAGGCGGCCGGCAGCGAGATCGGCATAGGCCTCGTCGGTGGTGCCGTATTCCTTGACGGTCACGCCGCCCAGCTTTTCGCCAAAGGCCTGCAGCTGCTTGAACTGCGCGGTGCCCTGCTGGACGCCGACTGTCTTGCCCTTGATGTCCTCGGGCTTCTTCAGGCTGGTGTTGCCGGCGGCATGGACCAGCGCGACCGTCGCGTCGGCGATCGGCAGGCTGAAGGCGTAGCGCTGCAGGCGCTCAGGCGTGATGGTCACCGGAGCGATCACGATGTCGAACTTTTTGACCTCGAGGCCGGGCAGTTCGGCGGTCCAGGGAATGTCCTGATAGACAGGCTCTGCGCCGATCTGCTTGGCCACGCCATCGAAGAGGTCCTTCGTCATGCCCTGATAGTTGCCGTCCACCAACATGTCGAACGGCGCGTAGTGCATGTCGGTTGCCGTGGTGATCTTGCCCGCAGCCTTCACGTCGGAAAGCTGGTCGGCCAAGGCCGGCGCAGTCAGACCCAATGCGGCTACGCCCAACAGGGCGGATTTAAGAGTTCTGGAAAGTGTCATTTCGTAGTCTCTCCCCTCATGGACTGTTTGGCGCATATCGCCTGACGGATAGTTATTAAGCATTTCCATGCGCGCCGCCAGATGTCGACGGCGCGCATGGAAGATGAAAAAGCTCTGTTGCAAAAAAAGCTATTGGGGCGATCCGGTGCGCGGATGATCTGAGGCAGGTTTTTTCATCAGCGATCGTAAGCGGCGGCATCCGGTTCACAGATGAAGGTGACGTAGTTGCCGGCCAGCGCGAATTTTTCACGAGATGCGGGGAGTTGGCCTCGACACGGCCGTGCGTCTTGGCGAGGCGCCAGCTGTGCTGGATCTCGAGGAAGCGGCGGATCAGCAGGGCTCGGCTCTGCTACCGCATCGGCAGGCGGCGTCTCACGGTTGCGGCGTGCACTTGCGCGCCGTGGATCAAGGCTGCGTCGTTGAAGTCATAGCCGGGATTGTGGAGGGGCGGGCAGTTTTCGCCGTTGCCGATGAATGCGTAGCAACCGGGAGCGTGGGCGAGGAACCGCGCGAAGTCCTCGGAGCCGGTCATCGGTTCCGGGCGGGTTGCCACCGCCTGCGAGATCGAGCTGACTGCGGCCATCATCTCGGCGGCAAGGCTGGCGTCATTGATCGTCGGAACAAATTCCCTTGTGTATTCCACTTCGACCTCCACGCCATGCCCTTCGGCGACGCCCCGTGCGATCCGGC
This sequence comes from Rhizobium sp. BR 315, assembly GCF_050577975.1. Taxonomy (NCBI): domain Bacteria; kingdom Pseudomonadati; phylum Pseudomonadota; class Alphaproteobacteria; order Hyphomicrobiales; family Rhizobiaceae; genus Rhizobium; species Rhizobium sp. BR 315. The sequence continues at coordinate 9,323 of NZ_JARWKZ010000027.1, forward strand.
GCATTTCCGCCTCGATGCGCGCCGAGACCTCGGGATGGAAACTCCTGCAGTCCCCCAAGACGCGAGCCTTGCTCGGCAAGGCATTGCGCGTTCCGTCCGTCAGCAGTTCCGTGACTGAAACGACGGCGATTTCCGCGGGGCTCAGGCGGCGGGCGACAATCGTCTGCAACTCGAGGACCAGCGAACAGGCCGGGACCATGACCTCGCGTCCCCAGTCCGGCCGGGAGGCGTGGCCGCCCTTGCCCTTCAGCGTGATCTCGAAAATGTCTTCCGCCGACATGATCGCACCGGCCCGCGTCTCGAAATGTCCGACCGGCAGGCCGGGCATATTATGGAGGCCATAGACTTCGTCGAACGGGAAGCGCTCCATCAGGCCGTCGTCCAGCATGGCGCGTGCGCCCTGGCCCCATTCTTCGGCGGGTTGGAACAGAAAGCGGACCGTTCCGTCAAAGCCGCCTTCTTCGGCGAGGAGTTGCGCGGCGCCGAGCAGCATCGCCGTGTGTCCGTCATGCCCGCAGGCATGCATGGTGCCGGGCTTGGTCGAAGTCCAGGCCGCGCCTGTGGCTTCGGTGATGCGCAGAGCATCCATGTCGGCCCGCAGCGCGATCGCGCGGTTCGACGTTCCGCGCCGTAGTGTCCCGACGACGCCGGTGCCGCCGACACCTTCCGCAACATCGATGCCAAAAGCTCGCAGGGTTTCGGCGACGAAGGCTGCGGTCCGGTTTTCCTCGAAGCCGAACTCCGGATGGCGATGAAGATCACGTCGCCACTCGGTCATCTGCGCGTGAAGGTTTTTGAGGTCGGTCATCGGCTGAGTTTCCTTGCAACGTCGAGGAGCACGTTGGCGCCTGCAATCAGATCGGCGTCGGCGGTGTATTCGGCCGGATTGTGGCTGACGCCGCCCTTTGAGGGTACGAAGATCATGGCGGCGGGAGCGATACGGGCGATCATCTGCGCGTCGTGACCGGCCCCCGACGTCATGCGCCGGCACACGAGCTGGCGTTCAGCCGCGGATGTCTCGATAGCGGCGACGATTTCCGGCGCAAAGGTCACCGGTTGGAAGCGGGCCAGGCGCTCGGTCGTCACCTCGAAGCCTTCGCTGCGCAGCCCATTCAAGAAAGTATCGAGGGCAACTTCCTGGCCTTTGAGCCGCTCCTCATCGGGATTGCGGAGATCGACAGTGAAGATTGCGCTCGACGGAATGACGTTGATCGCATTGGGTTCGAAGCGGATGGTGCCGACGGTCGCGACCGCGCCTTGCGTATCTCGGGCAAGCCTGTCGAGAAAGGCAAGCGTCTGTGCGGCGGCGACGCCTGCGTCGCGGCGCATCACCATGGGCGTGGTGCCTGCGTGGTTTGCCATGCCGCCGATGGTCACCTTCTGCCAGGAAATACCCTGGAGATTTTCGACAGCGCCGATCGGCTGGCCTTCGGCCTCGAGGATCGGCCCTTGCTCGACATGCAACTCGACATAGGCATGGGGCTTGAGAAAGCCCGGTTCGCGGCTTCCTGCATAGCCGATGCGGTGCAGTTCCGCACCGAGTGTCGTGCCGTCGGTGCCAACAATGGCAAGCGCATCGTCCGTCGCAAGGCCGCCAGCGGCGACGAGGCTGCCCATCATATCAGGTGCGTAGCGCACCCCTTCTTCATTGGTAAAGGCGACGACCGTCAGCGGGCGCGAAGGGCGCAGGCCAGCCTGTTGCATGGCCTCTATGACGGCAAGGCCCGATAAGACGCCGTAGCAGCCATCGTAGATGCCGGCATCAATAACTGTATCGATGTGTGATCCCATAACCATGGGATTGCCAGAGACCCCGTCCGGCTCCCAGATGCCGTAGATATTGCCGATACGGTCGATCTCGATCCTCAGTCCCGCTTGCCTCAGCCAGCCGCAGAGGAGATTGCGTCCCGCGCGGTCGGCATCGGAAGCGGCAATGCGGCAAAGGCGGCCGGCTTCGTCGCGTCCGGTGGCTCCAAGCTCCTTGAGACGGGCGAGCAGACGTGCAGCGTCAATTGCGATCGTCATACGGGGCTCCTTTCAGGACGGCTTCCGCGCTATGTCCGACAATGCTCTCGTAAAGTGCAGGGTCTGTGGCGCCCTCGGTGTTGACGACGAGAACCCGCGCCTGCGAGTTGAGGCCAATCTTTGCCGCAAGCTCTTGATCACGAAGGACCGTCAGGACGCCGGCCAGACCCGCGCCCCCACTTTCCCCTGCAACCACGGGCGGGTCGCCCGCAACGGGCAAGGCCAGCAGGCGCATCACTTCCGGCGCGCTATCTTCATCGACGGTCATGAAGCCATCAGCCACCCGTTCGAGGATGCGGAAGGCGACGATCGAGGGCTCGTAGCATTCCAGCATTGCCATGACGGTCGGCTCTGTCTCTTCCACCTTGACCGTATGGCCGGCCTTGACGCTTTCATAGAGGCAGGCGGCACGGGCCGGTTCAACCACCGTAACATGGGGGCGTTTGTCGCCGAGTGCGATTGCCGTATGTCCGGCAACGGCAGCGGCAAAACCGCCGACGCCGGCTTGCAGGAAGACGTGGGTTGGTGGTTGCGGTAGCGCGGCACAGATCTCTCGCACCATCGCCGTGTAGCCCTGCGTAACGAGACCGGGGACGTATTCGTAGCCGGGCCAGGAGGTGTCGGAGAGAATCGTCCAGCCCTGCTCAGTGGCGACGCGCGCCGCCTCGGCTACGGAAAAGTCATAATTGCCGTCGATCCGCACCATTTCAGCGCCGAAGCGCGCGATGGCCTGAACGCGCGCATCGCTGACGCCGGAATGGACGAAGATCACGGCGCGTGCGCCCATGAGCGCAGCGCCCTGGGCAACAGAGCGGCCGTGGTTGCCGTCGGTTGCGCAGGCGAAAGTCATGGTGGCGGCGATGGCGCGGACCTCCTCCGACATAAGCTCGTCGATAGTGACCTTGCGTTTAAGGCGGCGCTCGGCTTCTTCCTGCACCAGGATCATCAGTGCGTACGCACCGCCCAGCGCCTTGAACGAACCCAGCCCCAGGCGAAAGCCCTCGTCTTTGACATGCAACGAGCCGAGCCCCAGTTCCTCGGCAAGGCCGGGAAGGGCATGAAGCGGCGTTGCATCATTGTTTTCGCGGAGCGCAAGAACTTGCGCCACCCGGTCTGCCGCTGCAAGGCCAAGTGTTTCAGCATCGCGCGCATCCAGAGGCTGCCGGTATGCCGGCATGGCGTTCGTCAGATAGGGCGTGGCACGCATCGGCATCTCCTCGGTCCGGACATCTGATTGAACAATATTTCAAGAGAGGCGAGAGAGGCGCTGTATTTCAGTGATTTCGATGCAATTTTGTCTCGTTTCTGGCTGGTCTGGCTGACTTTTGGTTCGCGGCGCAGTGCGCATCTCGCAAGCGGAAATGCGATCTCACTCCAAGGGAACGCTCAGTCCCACCTTGACGCGTTCCATGGAGACGAAAGTCCGGAAGCGCTTCACGTTGTTGTTGCCGAAGAACAGCTTTCGCGTCAGCGCCTCATAGTCCGGCATGGTGCGCACGATGATGATCAGGATGAAATCAGCTTCGCCGGTGACATAGTAGCATTGCTGCACCTCCGGTGCCGCGGAGAAGGAGCGTTTGGCGGCCTCGTAAAGCTCCGCCCGCTCGCTTTCCATCTCCACTTCGACGAAGAGCGTGATCGATTGATCGACCTTCGCGGGATCGACGAGTGCGACATTGGCCTGGATGACGCCAAACTCCTCCATGCGCTTGATGCGGCGCTGAACGGCTGGCGCGGAGAGATGGATCATCTCTGCAATGGTTCGCTGCGGCGTCTTGTTGTCGCGCTGCAGAACGTCGAGAATCTTCAGGTCCAGCCGGTCCAGCTCGGCGGAGCCATGTTTCGGCTTTTCGGTCATGTCTAAAGCGCTTTCTGCAACAAAATTGCATTTATACGCCTGTATGAAGGCGTAGGTCTCAGTCTGCGCTCAATGTTATTTCATTGGCCGATGCAAGTCTTTCATTTCACCGGAACATTTGCCGCGCTGATGGATAGACTACAACCACACGTTTGGCACGGTGCGGAAGGCGGATTTGATCTGGCCAAAGTGCCTTTCGACCGCTCCTGTTGCATTGCTGGGATCAATAAGGGTAATTCTGCTCATGTTCTTTCTCTCTATTAGCCTGGAGGGGAGAATATGCCGGTTCGCCGATGGCAGTTGGCGAACCGGCGCGACAAGATCACTTGGCCGGCTCGACCTTGCCGGGAAGGCTGAGGCTTCCGGAAGCGACCTTGAAGACGTTGTCGACGCATAAGAGCGGCGCATGCAGGTTGCCGTTGACCTTGAGGCCCGCGGCGACGCCGTCGAAGGAGGCACCCTTGATGGCGCCGATCAGCGAAAGCGGGATTTCGACATTGACCGTGTCGCCCGTGAAGGTCGTCGGATATTCCGGACTATCGATCAACAGCGGCACGCCCGGCCATGTCTTCGGAACCTTGGGCTTCGCGCCCGCCGGAATGTCCACGACCTTGAGCCCGCCGCCGCAGGCCTTGTCCTTGGCCAAGACGACCCAGTGCGGATGCCAGATGTGGCGGTTCTTGCCGCCGCTGGCGGCGTCGTCGAAATCCGGATGGAAGGTGACGGCCAGCGCCACGATACCCTGCTTTTGGTCGAAGCCAATCTCGCCGCTGTCGAGGCTGGTCGGCCAGACATAGGCGTAGACGCTGGAACCTTCGAACTTGCCGGCGGCATCGGGCTTGTCCTTGCCGGCCTCGCCGCGCACCCGCGTCGAAAAGACGGCGGTGTCGCCCTTGGTCGTGATTTTCGTCTCGATGATATCGAAGGATGCCTGGACAGCCTGGTTCGGCTCGGCCTTCACCGGGTGCGCGTTCGCCGGCGCATGGCACAGCAAGGCCGTTCCGGCGACAAGCGTGCCGGCTATGAATGCTCTGAACATAGGGAGATCTTCCTTTCGTTTTGCCTGGAGGGTTGGTTTATCCCGCTTGGAACGTTTCCCAGGTGGCAGCCCGGGATGTGGGATCGGCTTGTTGATGATCGCGGCAATCGACACGGAGCTCACGCTGGCCGAAGGGCGCGTTCACGAAATGACAGTGATGAGGCCGGGCCGCATCGGCATGCATGAAAGGAGCGAAATATCGGCAGGTCAGGCACATGCGCTGGACGGGAATTTCGCCTGCTTCCTGCAATTGCCGGATCATCTTCACGAGGGTGAGGAGCAAGGCCTCCTGCTCGCCGCCGTCCAGCGCCTTAAGAGCCTGCTCGGCAAGGCCAGGTTCACTGTCCTCAACCCTTGCGGCGGCCAGGCCCTCGGCCGTCAGCGCGACGATCACGGCCCGTCGGTCGGATTGACCGGGTTGCTTTTCGAGATAACCTTTACGCTCCAGTGCGTTGATCGAATCCGTCGCCGTTGGCTGCGACACCCCAAGATGTGCGGCAATATCCTTCACGCCGAGCCCCGCTTCACGTCCCAGCAACAAGCTGAGGATTGCCAGTTGCGTCGGGTTCAGGCCCATTCCTTTGGCTTTATTCCAATCGTCGAGACGCATCGCCATCGCAATGCGGGCTAGGCCCTCGCGGATGCGGTAGTCGATCGACACTGGGTTCTTCGGTGTTTCCATGATTTCAATATACATAGGATTCCTATTTATTCAAGCCTGAGTCGGTCAGAAATTGATGTCAGGCTGGGTCGAAAAGAGCAGCCTTGTCGGCGTGCCTGGCTCAGGCTGCTATCCAGAGCTGAGTGGCTCTGGACGATCTCATCGCGCGGCAATATACAGGCCTGCCGCTGCGTTTGAGCCGGAATCGCCGGTGATCTACTGCCTCGTCTGCGGTGAAACGCATCCTTTGGCGAAGGCGGCTGGCCTCTTCCTTCACAACAGCGCCGATTGGCCATCGGGGGGAACGGCTGATGAATATCAAGCAACTGGAAGTGCTTCGCACGCTTCTCGCCACCGGCTCGACCATCGCGGCGGCAAAAGCCATGGGGCTCAGCCAATCGGGCGTGAGCCGCATGTTGCAGCAGCTGGAAAGCGATCTTGCCATCACGCTCTTCGTCCGTGACCGTGGGCGGCTGATCGCAACACCGGAAGCGGCGGTTCTGGCGCGGGATGCAGAAAATGTGCTTCTCGCCGTCGAGCGCATGGCCGGCCATGCCGAAGATCTGCGCAACGGCGCATCCGGGCCGGAAATCGTCCGGATCGGACTACCGAGCAGCATGTGGGAGAATTTCGCTCCCGCCATGCTGATCGACTACGTCCGCGATTTTCCCGGCGTGCGCATCGAAACATTCTTCGAATCGACGACGGCGATCAACAAGCTGGTCGAGGAGCGGGTCATCGATCTCGGATTTCTAAGGATGGAAGGCGAGACGGGACCGGGCATCGACATCGAAAAGATTGCCACCGGTGAAAGCGTCTGCGTCGTCCCCAAGGATCATCCGCTGGCAGAACTCGACGAAATCACCGTCAAGAACTTGCGAAACATACCGCTCATTCTGATCGGGCGGCAGAGGCCGAACCGCATGGCACTCGATCAGGCGTTCACGCGGGCCGGGGTGAAGCAGATGGTCAAGATCGAAACCCATACCAATAGCTCCGCCTGTTCCTATGTGGCGCATGGTCTGGGGGTCACCATCATCAGCAGCTTTTACGCCAAGCTCTACCGCCATCTTCCGGTCGTGCATCGTCCCTTCGTGCCGCGTTCGACACAGGCGTTCGGGCTGGCCAAGGCAGCCGGTGTTCCGCTCTCCATTGCCGCCCAGGCTCTGAGCGACGCGCTGAAAAGGCAGATCCAGCTTTCCCAGAAGGACCGATAGGGACGCCGACGGTGTTTTCTACCGCTCGAAATTGAGACCGTGAATGCTCCAGACTTTGCATAAGTGTATGACAAAATCGCATAATATTGCGCCACTTTCCGCAATCCGTCATAGTCTCGCGCAATGAAGTCGATGGCGGTCGAGGAAAAGCGGCCACCAATCGTGGGGAACTAATGCTGAGATTTATCCTGAGTCGCCTGGTGATGGCGCTTCCGACGATCGCGCTTGTTGCCGTGACCGTATTTGCGCTGATTCGTTTCATTCCGGGCGATCCCGCCGCGCTGATGCTTGGCGACATGGCGCAGCCCGATCAGATCGCTGCGATGCGGACCGAACTCGGTCTCGACAAGTCGATGCCGCAGCAATTCGTAATCTGGGCCGGCAACGTGCTGCTGGGCGATTTCGGCAAATCGATCGTCAACGGCGAATCCGTTCTGCCGCTTGTCGCATCGCGCTTTCTCGTCAGCGCCGAGATTGTCGTCGTCGCGGTTTTCTTAGCCAGCTTGCTCGCCGTTCCGGCCGGGCTGATTGCGGCATGGCGCCAGAACGGTTTGACGGATTTGGCTCTGGTCGGAACCGCGACTGTGCTGCTCTCCATTCCCACCTTCTGGCTCGGGCTGCTGCTCCTGCTTTTCTTCGGTCTCAAGCTCGGCTGGCTGCCGGTTTTGGGCTACGTCTCGATCGGCGATAATGTCGTGGGTGGCCTGCTTTATCTCGTGCTGCCGGTCATGACGCTTGTCATTCACGAGATGGGCGTGTTGATCCGCATGGCGCGTGCGTCGACGCTGGAAGTGCTGCGTCTCGACTACATTATCCATGCACGGGCCAAGGGGCTTTCGGAAAGCGCAGTCCTTTGGCGCCACGCCTTCAAGAATGCCTTCGGTCCGACCTGGACGATGATCGGCCTCATCCTCGGCAACCTGCTCGGCGGCATCGCCGTGATCGAGACGGTGTTCACCATCCCCGGCCTGGGCCGCTTGATGGTCGACAGCATTTTCGCGCGCGACTATCCGGTCATTCAGGGCTGCCTGCTGTTCGTGTCGCTCTCCTATGTCCTGGTTAACCTCGTCGTCGACCTTCTCTATCCTCTCTTTGATCCGCGTGTGGTTGCCGAATGAAGAAGCTTGCTTTCAACGGGCTGGTCGGCGGCATTCTCGTCGCCATCCTGCTTATCACTGCCGCTGTCGGACTGTTCTGGACGCCATTCGATCCGACAAAGCTCTCCTTCACTGCGCGGCTTGCCGCACCAAGCGCCGTCCATCCGCTCGGAACCGACGAGTTCGGTCGGGATGTGCTGAGCCGGTTGATGGTCGGGGCGCGCGCGAGCGTCTGGATCGGGGCACTTACGGTCTTCCTGGCAACCGTCTGCGGCACCCTCATCGGGCTTGTCAGCGGCTATGCTCGAGGCTGGGCAGACGGCGTGATCATGGCGGTCAACAATGCGCTGCTCGCCTTTCCGGGCATTCTCCTGGCGCTCGGCCTGCTCGCAGTCTTCGGTGCCAATCAATACGGCATCATCTTCGCTCTCGGCATTGCCTATACGCCGTCCATGGCGCGTGTCGTCCGCGGCGCTGTTCTTTCCCTGCGCGAGCGCGAATTCATCGAAGCCTCGCGGGTGATGGGCAATGGCGAGCTCTACACGATGTTTCGCCATGTTTTGCCCAACTGCCTTGCGCCGATAACGGTGCTGGCGACCTCCATGTTCGGTTGGGCCATTCTGTCTGAAAGCGCGTTGTCCTTCCTTGGTCTCGGCGTGCCACCGCCGGCGCCGACCTGGGGCAATATGCTGGCCGCCGGCCGGCCGCTCATCCAGCAGGCCGTCTGGCTTGGCCTTTTCCCCGGCCTCTGCATCGCGTTGACGCTGCTTGGCATCAATCTTCTGGGCGATGCCCTCCGTGACAGGCTCGATCCGCGCATGAGAGGTCTGAAATGACATCCGAAACAGCAGGGAGCATTCTTCTCAGCGTCCGCGACCTTTCGCTCGAGGTCGTAAGATCCGGCCACAGGGTGGTCAAAGACGTCAGTTTCGATATCGCGGCGGGCGAGATCTTCGGTATCGTCGGCGAGAGCGGCTCCGGCAAGACGCTGGCGACCCGCGCGCTGATATCGCTCTTGCCGCAGGCGATCGGCGTTGTCAGCGGGTCCGTGACTTACAAGGGACGCGACGTGCTGTCGATGAAGGGCCGGGAGCTTCGTGAGTTGCGCGGTGCGGAGATCGGCGTCGTCTTTCAGGAGCCGATGACCTCACTCAATCCGTCGATGATGATTGGGCGGCAGCTGGAGGAGGGGCTTGTTCTGCACACCAGGCTCTCGCCCGATGAGCGCCGTGTCCGCATCATCGATATGCTGAAGCGCGTCGGGATCCGCGATCCGGAAGGGGCGCTCACCTCCTATCCGCACGAGTTTTCCGGCGGCATGCGCCAGCGCATCATGCTCGCCTCCGTCATGCTCCTGAAGCCGGCGCTTCTGATCGCCGATGAGCCGACCACGGCGCTCGATGCCGTCATCCAGCGCGATGTGATGGAGCTTATGGTCGAATTGACGCGGGCCGAAGGAACGGCCGTTCTGCTGATCAGTCACGATCTGCCGATGGTGGCGCGATATACGAACCGTATCGTCGTGATGGAAAAGGGCGCGGTCGTCGAGGAGGGGCGGACAGAAGATCTGCTGGAGGCGCCGCAGCATCCCTATACGAAGAAACTCCTGTCCTCGCTGCCTTTTCGCGCCGGGACCCGCCGCATCGATACTTCGCGAGCGCCAATGGTCTCCGCCCGCGACATCGTGGTCGATTATGCCAGCCGCAAGTCGCTGCTCAAGAGGGGCAGCCCGAAGCGCGCGCTGCATGGCGTCAGCGTCGATATCCATGAAGGCGAAGTTGTCGCTCTGGTCGGGGGATCGGGTTCCGGAAAGACGACGCTCGGCCGAACCATTGCCGGTCTGGTCAAGGAGAGCGGAGGCAACATTCGCTTTCAGGGTCGGTCACGCGATGAAGACTGGCGCGACTATCGCCTGAACTGCCAGATGGTGTTTCAGGATCCCTATTCCTCGCTCGATCCGCGCATGACGATCCAGGCGCTGGTCGAGGAGGCGCTCAGGCTCGTGCCGGATCTCGATAGCGATGCCAAGCGTAAGCGGGCGCTGGAAACGCTGGAAGAGGTCGGTCTCGGCGGCGACTACACGCACCGCTACCCGCATGAGCTGTCGGGCGGCCAGCGCCAGCGTGTGGCGATCGCCCGCGCCATCGCCCGACGCCCCCGTTTTCTCATTGCCGACGAACCAGTCTCAGCGCTCGACGTGACGGTCAGGGCCCAGGTCCTGGAGCTCTTCTCCAACCTGCAGAAGCGCTACGGTTTCTCGTGCCTGTTCATCAGCCACGATCTCGGTGTCGTCGAACAGGTCGCCGACCGCGTCGTCGTCATGCAGGACGGGCGCATCATCGAGGAAGGTGACCGCGATACGATTTTCGACAGTCCGAAGGAGGCCTATACGCGCCGGCTCCTTTCGGCCATTCCCGCCCTCGACCTGAATGAAAAGGGTGGCGTCACACTCAAATGGCGCCTGGAGAATTGATGTGGCAAGTCTTCCCAATTCCGCTTCGGTTGCCGAACGGCTCGCAGAAATCTGCGACGCGCAGCCCTTCGTAACCCGCTTCGTCGTTCGCAACCTTTTGACCGACGAGACGATCGAACGCGGCGCCGACGAAGAAACTCCCTCGGCGAGCACCCGCAAGACCTCGATCATGATGGCGGCATTGAAGGCGGCGCAGGAAGGTCGACTCGATCTTGACGAGCCGGTCACCTATGAAGCGCGCTTTGCCGAGGAAGTGGCAAGCGGCATGTTCCGCTATCTGACCCCTGGCATCGTCATTTCGCTGCGTGATGCCGTTACTGGCATGATGGTGCTCAGCGACAATGTCTGTACCAAGATGGTGTTCGAACGCCTGACGCTGGAAGAGGTCGACACCTATTGCAAGTCGATCGGTCTTGCCGGCACGCACCACCGGTTCCTTATCCCGCCGCTGGCCCTGCCCCCGGATCACGCACTGAAGTCGGTGACGACGACCACGGCGCGCGACCAGGCCACGCTTTTGCAAATGATCCTCGACGCGCAGAACTCGGCGGCAATGCGGGAGAAGCTTGGCGTCTCGGCAGAATTCTGCGCCTATGCACTGCAGACGCTGAAGAACCAGATCCTGCGCTATGCGATCCCGTCCCGACTGCCGTTCGGTACCGTCGTCGCCCACAAGGGCGGCACCGGCAAGCGCGGTCGCATGAATGCCGGCATCGTCTACCGTGACGGCGCGCCGTTCTACATCATCTCCGCCTATACCGATGAGGTGCCGCTTGCCATGCCGGACGGTACGCCGGGATATACGATCGCCTTGGAGACGATCGGCAGGCTGTCGCGCGCTTGCTGGGATGGATTTGCGTCATAACGATCAACGACAGATAAGAGGGTAGAACAGTGAAAAAGTTTCTTCTCGCGGGCACGGCCCTGCTTGCATTGGCAAATGTCGCGGCAGCGCGCGATATCACCATTGCGCAGAGTTCGGACCTGCGCAGCAACAATCCCGGCGTAAACCGCGACGGCAATACCGACGGCGTGATCCTGCACATCGTTGAAGGGCTTGTCGGCTACAATAACGCGGGCGAGGTGAAGCCGCTGCTCGCCAAGAGCTTCGAGACTTCCGCCGACGGGCTTGCCTATACGTTCAAGCTCAGGACCGATGTCAAATTCCATAATGGCAAGCTGCTGACGGCAGACGATGTGGTGTGGAACTGGACACGCTATCTGAAGCCTGAGACGAAATGGACTTGCCTGTCCGATTTTGCAGCCGGCGGTGCTGCGCATGTCACTGAAGTCAAGGCGGTCGACGCATCGACGGTCGAAATCAAGCTTGAAAAACCATCAGCCGTTTTCCTCGGCCTGATGTCGCGTCCGGAATGCGGTTATACCGGGATGATCTCGCCCGATTCCGTTGCCGCAGACGGCAGCTTTATCAAGCCCATCGGCACCGGTCCCTTCATGTGGGACGAATGGAAGAAGGGCGAATATATTCACCTGAAGAAATTCGCCGATTACCTCTCGCCGGCAAATGACGGCAAGCCGGACGGCATGGTCGGTTCCAAGCGGCCGCTTGCCGACGGCATCAAGTTCATGGTCATTCCCGATCCTTCGACCGTGAAAGCCGGTCTGGAATCGGGCGTGCTCGACACGGCCGAACTTTCGCCCGATCTCATCCCGGAAATCAAATCGAACCCGAAGATGCAGCTCATCGTGGCGCGCAACAACGGTAAGAACCTGTTCTACATTCAGACGCGCGATAAGGTGCTGAGCAAGCCGGGCGTGCGTCGCGCCATGGCGATGGCGCTCGATCTCGATGAACTCGTCGGTGCCGCATCCAACGGAACGGGTGAGGCCAATGGTTCGATGGTGTCGCAGGATTCCGTCTATTTCGACGCAACCCAGAAGAAGCGTCTGCCCTATGATCTGGAAGCAGCCAAGAAGGAACTTGCTGCCGCAGGCTACAAGGGCGAGCCGATCTCGATCATCGCCAACAAGCGCGGCAATGTGCCGAGCTTTCCGGTCGCCGTGATGGCGCAGGCCATGCTGCAGCAGATCGGCCTCAACGTGCAGATCGAGGTGCTCGACTACGCGACCCAGGTCGATCGCCGCCGCTCCGGCAACTATCAGATCATTTCGCAGTCGGTTGCGCCACGCCTCGATCCGGCGCTGATGTACTCCTTCTATGTCGGAGACAAGGACAAGAACGCCTCGCTGATGTGGGATGACCCGAAGGCGATCGAGCTGATGAAGGCTGCCTATGTCGAGGCCGATCAGACCAAGCGGCAGAAGATTTTCGACGAGTTCCACGAACTCATGCTGAAGAATATCCCAGGCATCTTCCTCTACGACATGGTCGATGTCTGGGGCGCTGCCAAGACGCTGAAGGGCCGGCCGGTCTGGCAATCGAACGCTCGCCTCTGGGAAGTGTCGGTCGACTGAGTGGCTTGCCCGCGCTGATGCGGATGGAGGCGCGGGCAGCTCATTTTTTCAGAAAAAGCCAGTGCCTTTCGGCGAGCGGCTTTCTGCGCCCTTCGAAGGCGCAAACACGATACGAGGACGAGCGATGAACCAAGAGGCCGTACAATCGATTGCCGCAGCGATCGAGGTGATGAAACCGGATTTCACCAAGCTGAGCGACAGCATCTGGGATTTCGCCGAGTTGAAATTCGAAGAGACGCGTTCGTCCGAACTCCTTGCCAAGACGCTGGAAGATAATGGCTTTTCACTGCGGCATGGCGTGGCAGGTATGGAGACGGCCTTTATCGGCGATTTTGGCGAAGGCAAGCCCGTTGTTGCCTTCCTCGGCGAGTTCGACGCACTGGCCGGCATGAGCCAGATCGCGAACGTCGCCGCGCACGAAGCCGTAATAGAGGGCGCCACAGGACATGGCTGCGGCCACAACCTGCTCGGTGTCGGCTCGCTGATGGCGGCGATTGCACTTGCCCGCCATATGAAGGCGAACAATCTTCCCGGCACCGTCCGCTATTACGGCTGCCCGGGCGAGGAGGGCGGTTCGGGCAAGACCTTCATGGTGCGCGCAGGTCTATTCGACGATGTCGATGCCGCTCTGACCTGGCATCCCGCGCCTTTCAATGGCGTCCGCTCGACCAATAATCTTGCGGTCATCGAATATTACTATCGTTTCAAGGGCATGGCCGCGCATGCATCGAATGCCGCCCATCTCGGCCGGTCGGCGCTCGATGCGGTGGAGCTGATGAATGTCGGCGTCAACTTCCTGCGCGAGCACATGCCGCAAGACTGCCGCGTGCATTATGCGATCACCGATACCGGCGGCAGGGCCGCGAATGTCGTTCAGGCAAAGGCCGAGGTGCTCTATCTGATCCGCGCTCCGGAAATGCCGCAGGCGCTGGATCTTGCCAAACGCGTCGAAAAAGTAGCGCGCGGTGCTGCCATGATGACGGAGACGGAGGTGGAGATCGTCTTCGATACTGCATCGACCAATCTTTTGCCAAACATCACACTCGAAACCGCCATGCATGAGAACATGACGGTGTTGGGACCGATCGCCTTCGACGAAGCGGATCTTGCCTTCGCCAAGTCGATCCAGCAAACCTTTGCGGAGGAAGCGATCAAGAGCAGCATCCGGCTTTACCAGATCAAGGGCGATGTCTTTTCCAATGCGAAGATCGACGGATCGACGCCGCTGCATCTCGGCTTGCGCGAATTCGAAGGCCAGTCGCATTTCCGCGCCGGATCGACCGATGTCGGCGACGTCAGCTGGGTGGTGCCGACGGCGCAATGCTGGACGCCGGCTTGGGCAATTGGCACCAACCCTCATACTTGGCAGGTCGTAGCCCAGGGAAAGAGCGCTGTCGCTCACAAGGCTATGGCGCATGCTGCAAAGGCACTTGCGACAACCGGCCTCTCGCTAATGACGTCACCGTCGCTATTGGCTCAGGCCAAAGCAGAGTGGCTGGAGAAGACGGAAGGCAAGCCTTATGTCTGCCCCATCCCAATGGATATCATGCCGGGAGACGAAGTTTAATTCTCGCCGTATCTCTCGACACAACGCCAGTTTAGGAGTGACGCGGCAACAAGAGGCCGATCGCTCCTTTGGTCATTTCACAGCCAAATCGTCTGCCCCCGAATGCCAGACGTTGCAACCGGTCGTCGGTGGATGGCATACGCCTGATTGGTCAGGCTTGACAAACGTTCCTTTAAATCCAACGATACATGCATGAACGTCTCGCGCCGCATATTTGCGTCTTGCCTAACGCATCGGCCGTTTCCCATCGCGGGAAACTAGCCCCGGCTTGGCCTCTGTTCCAAGTGCGGGGCTTGCGTAATGTCCTCCCTCCTTCAGTTCCGTCTTAGCTCGCGGCAAAGCTGCGCTTTTCGGAACATTCGATTGGCAAGAGCTTGAGCATCTCCATGGCAAAAGATCAGAAAATCGGCCTGCATCAGGGCAAACCCAGTATCGCCATCTGTCGGACGGATCGCGATAGGCTGACGAAACTCGCGGAAGCGATCTCCGATCGTTCGCCGATCATCGCGGAGGAATTGTTGGTTGAGCTCGACAGAGCTGATGTGGTCAGCGACGAAGCCATGCCGCGAGGTATCGTGCGGATGGGCTCGACGGTGGAATATCACTCGGACGACGGGCAGGAACGTCGCGTGTCGCTGGTCTATCCCGGCGAGGCGGACATTTCGCTTGGGAGGGTTTCTATTCTAACCCCGATCGGAACGGCACTGATCGGCCTTTCCGCTGGTCAATCGATCAGTTGGACCGCCCGTGACGAACACCGACACCGATTGACGGTAATCAGCGTCGGAGATCCGGATTTGGCGGCGATGGGGAAGGCCCAATAGCATTTCGATGACGTCTCATGCCGGCTGGCGTCAAGGCGGTTTGGACAACATGCGGTGCCTCGCGCGCATCATTTGGCGTGACGCGCGTGCCCAAGCAGGATGAAGCCGGCAAACCTCATATAGCCTTCAAATGGAACGATGTTTTCACTGACGGGTCAGGCTCGGCCGGATTCAGACTTCGGCTTGAAGTTGAGTGAAGTCCCGTCAGTTCACGTCAATTTTGCGGAGCGTGGAATCCCCGCATTTCGCTTGCTTGCCGGTTTCGAACGGCCCACTTCCGCACTAAGGTTCCTTCCAACCGGCAAGGACAGCCGCAATCTCGTCGCTTCGCCGGAATTGCGCAATGGCGTCGCAGTCGCCGGTGCGGTGCTGTTTCGGGCCATCAATGCCCCGTCTGAAGAGTTGTTGGGCCTGAGAGCGCGGCGGTAACGAAAATTCGGCCATGCCGACCTCATAACGAGTTGCGCATGGCCGATCCGCATCGGCAGTCCCGCAGAGATCATGGGCCTCGCGCAGTCGTCTCTCTTCGAAATGCGGCCGGGCTTCTTGCTGTCCATTTCCGAAATGCACGATGAAAGGCGCTGGGTTCGGAAAAGCCAAGGCGTGTCGCGATCTCTCCGACTCCGAACTCGGTCGTCTGCAGCATCTCGATTGCAAGATCGCGGCGGATTTCGTCTCTGATGGCTGCGTAATTCTGGCCCTCGGCCTGCAGGCGATGCCGCAGCGTCGAGGGTGACATGCGCATCTGCGCAGCCAAATCATCGAATGCTTTCCACGACGCAGGCGGCAGTTGCCGCAGCCGCTCGCGAACGCTCGCGGCAAGGCCGGCGTCATAGCGGTAGCGCACGAGGATGTTGGCGGGAGCATTGCGCAGAAACTGTTTCAGAGCCTGTTCGTTGCGTGTCACCGGTAGTTTCAGGACGGAGGCATCGAAAGCGAGCCTGCTGACCGGCTGCGAGAAGCGCACGGGTGCGCCGAAGAAAAGTCGATAGTCTGCTCCGTGATCGGGCTCGGCGCAGCGGAAATCGACCATCCGGAGGGGGATGCGGCGCCCGATGAGCCAGCAGGTAATGCCGTGCAGCAGGATCCAGTAGGTCCGGTAGGCAAAGGCGGAGCGCGCGCTTGCCGAATCCGTCAGCACGATCTGCGCCAGCCCATCGGCAATTTCGAGATGCCCTTGCGGGTCTTCCAGCACGACGTTCAAAAATCGCAGCGCGCGCCGCAGAGCCTGGTCGAGGGTCTTGGCATGCAACACGCAGTGGCAGAGCAGCGTGAAGCTGCCGCGCCGCATCGGCCTGCTGCCCATGCCGAAGAATTCGTCGTCCATCTCGGCCGCAATCGCGAGCCACAGTGCACCATAGCTTTCTGCCGAAATCGGCGCGTCCATCCGGGTAGACAGGCCGAGCGAAGTCAGCACTCGCTCGGGCGATTTTCCCTGTCGTCGAACGCAATCGAGCGCCTCTTTCACGAAGAAGGGTGATATCATCCGCCGTGCGGCTTCCGTCATCGTCATGCCCTGTGAAATATGGTAAAACTGGCCGATAGTTTGAGACGCTTCTGTCATCGTATGCAATATCGCACGGAGATAGAGTAGGGCAAGGCGCCAAGCAAATCGCGCCCTGCCGGGAGGATGCAATACGGCGGGCGAGCGTTCGGTGCTTTGAGGTCGCCCTATTGAAATCGAAGGCGCTGGAGGAGAGCGACCATGTTGATCCGTGGGAAGAGTTTCGTCATCACCGGTGGCGGTTCGGGCCTTGGTGCAGCGGTCGCGCGGATGCTAGCGGGCGAGGGCGCGAATGTGGTGATCGCCGACCTCAATACGGACACAGGCGCCGGCATTGTCGCTGAACTTGGAGCCGGCGCAGCCTTTATCAAGACCGATGTCACTGAGGAGGGGGACGCGCAGGCCGCGATCGACACGGCGCAGGAGCGCTTCGGCCATCTGCATGGGTTGGTGAATTGCGCCGGCGTCGCTCCGGGCGAAAAGGTGATCGGTCGCAATGGCCCGCACCGGCTTGACAGCTTTGCTCGCACGATCGGCATCAATCTCATCGGCACTTTCAACATGATCCGGCTCGCCGCAGCGGCAATCGCCAAGAATGAGCCTGATGCGGAGGGCGAGCGTGGCCTCATCGTCAACACAGCATCGATCGCCGCTTTCGATGGGCAGGTTGGTCAGGCGGCCTATGCGGCCTCCAAGGGTGGCGTTGCGGCCATGACGCTGCCGATCGCCCGGGAATTGGCTCGCAGCGGCATTCGGGTCGTCACGGTCGCGCCAGGCATCTTCGAGACGCCGATGATGGCCGGCATGCCGCAAGAGGTACGGGAATCGCTTGGCAAGAGCGTGCCCTTTCCGACGCGTCTTGGGAGGCCGGTGGAATTCGCCGGATTGGTGCGCCACATCTGTGAAAACGTCATGCTGAATGGCGAGGTCATCCGCCTCGATGGTGCGTTGCGCATGGCGCCGCACTGAGACAGGCTCATTACGGGAGGTTTTGATATGACGCTACAGGATCCGATCGTCATCGTTGGCTCGGCCCGTACGCCAATTGGCGGTTTTCAGGGGGATTTCAGAGATTCGACCGCAGCGGAACTCGGCGCGGCTGCCATCCGCGCCGCGCTTGAGCGCAGCGGCATCAGCCCTGACGCCGTGGATGAGACGGTTTTCGGTTGCGTTCTTCCGGCCGGACAAGGCCAGGCGCCGGCCAGGCAAGCCGCGATCGCGGCGGGTCTGCCGTTTGCCACGGGGGCGACCACCGTCAACAAGATGTGCGGTTCGGGGATGAAGGCCGTCATGTTGGCACATGATCTTATCGGCGCCGGCAGCGCTTCGATCGCCGTCGCCGGCGGCATGGAGAGCATGACGAATGCACCTTACCTCCTCGACCGGGCCCGCAGCGGCTACCGGCTCGGACACGGCCGTGTCATCGACCATATGTTCCTGGACGGGCTGGAGGATGCGTATGACAAGGGACGCCTCATGGGCACCTTCGCGGAGGACTGCGCCGAGGCCTACCAGTTCACTCGCCCTGCGCAGGACGACTACGCCGTCACATCTTTGACCCGCGCCCGCAATGCGATTGAAGAGGGCGCCTTCGACGCCGAGATCGTGCCCGTCACCGTAAAGGCGGGGCGGTCCGAGCTGGTCGTCAGCCGTGACGAGCAGCCCGGCAAGGCGAAGCTCGAGAAGATTCCGACGCTGAAGCCGGCCTTTCGCGAAAACGGCACGGTGACCGCTGCGAACGCATCTTCCATATCAGATGGTGCTGCCGCGCTGGTGCTGATGCGGCGCTCTCAGGCCGAGCGCGAGGGCATCGCTCCGCTTGCCACCATCGTCGGCCACGCCACGCATTCGCAGGCGCCCAATCTCTTCGCGACGGCACCGATCGGTGCGCTGCGTAAGCTTGGCGAACGCACTGGCTGGAACCTTGGGGATGTCGACCTGTTCGAGATCAATGAGGCCTTTGCCGTCGTCGCCATGGCTGCGATGCGCGATCTCGACTTGCCGTATGACAAGGTCAATATTCATGGCGGCGCCTGTGCGCTCGGCCATCCGATCGGTGCATCCGGCGCCCGCGTGCTTGTTACGCTGCTTTCCGCACTCAGGCGTTACGGCATGAAACGCGGCATGGCGACCCTCTGCATCGGTGGCGGTGAGGCGACCGCGATGGCCGTCGAACTGAATTGAACGGTTTCGAGGAGGAGACCGCGACATGATCCTGACTGAAGACCAGATCCAGATCCGCGATATGGCGCGCGATTTCGCGCGCGAAAGGCTGGCGCCGGGCGCGGCCGCGCGCGATGAGAAAAGCCGGTTTCCTCGCGAAGAGCTGAAGGAAATGGGTGAGCTCGGCTTCCTCGGCATGCTTGTCCCCGAAGCCTATGGCGGCTCGGAAACGGGCGTGATCGCCTATGCCGTGGCGCTCGAGGAGATCGCCGCCGGTGATGGCCCTTGCTCCACCATCATGAGCGTCCACAGCTCCGTCGGCTGCGTGCCGATCCTGAAATACGGCACTGAGGAGCAGAAGCAGCGTTTCCTTCCGAAACTTGCCAGTGGTGAATGGATCGGCGGCTTTGCCCTCACCGAGCCGCAGGCCGGCTCCGACGCCTCGAACCTGAAGACCCGCGCCCGCCGCGACGGAGATCACTATGTCATCGACGGCGCCAAGCAGTTCATTACTTCGGGCAAGAACGGCAATATCATCATCGTCTTCGCCGTCACCGACCCGAATGCGGGCAAGAAGGGCATTTCCGCCTTCATCGTGCCGACCGACACGCCCGGCTACGAGGTCGTGCGCGTCGAACACAAGCTTGGCCTGCACTCGTCGGACACATGTCAGATCGCCTTTACCAACATGCGCATCCCTGCAGATCATCGGCTTGGTGAGGAAGGCGACGGCTACAGGATTGCCCTGTCGAATCTGGAGGGCGGGCGCATCGGCATCGCATCGCAGTCCGTCGGCATGGCCCGCGCGGCTTTCGAGGCGGCGCGCGATTATGCCCGCGAGCGCACGGCCTTCGGCTCGCCGATCATCGACCATCAGGCGGTTGCCTTCCGGCTCGCCGACATGGCGACGCAGATCGAGGTGGCCCGCCAGATGGTGCTGCATGCCGCCCAGTTGAAGGAGGAAGGACAACCCTGTCTCACCGAAGCGTCCATGGCCAAACTGTTCGCCTCGGAAATGGCCGAAAGGGTCTGCTCCGATGCGATCCAGATTCATGGCGGCTACGGATACATGGCGGACTATCCGGTTGAGCGCATCTACCGCGATGTCCGCATCTGCCAGATCTACGAGGGAACGAGCGACGTCCAGCGCATCGTTATCGCACGCAATTTGTAGAATATCTGCGGCCGTGCTTGCCGTGGGGAGCAACGGGCAGGGCGGCCGACAAGGGAGGTATCACAGGATATGAATGAGGTTCCAAATCTGAGCCTGCACGTCCCCGAGCCGGCGGTCCGGCCCGGCGGCCAGCCGGATTTCTCCAACGTCAAGATCGCAAAAGCCGGGTCCGTGCCGCGGCCGGCGATTGACGTGGCACCGGAAGAGATTCGCGATCTCGCCTATTCCATCATCCGCGTGCTCAACCGCGACGGCGAGGCGGTCGGCCCCTGGGCCGGGCTGCTCTCCGATGAGGAGCTGCTGACGGGGCTGCGCAACATGATGAAGCTCAGGGCCTTCGACGCCCGCATGCTGATGGCGCAGCGGCAGGGAAAGACCTCCTTCTATATGCAGCACCTTGGTGAGGAGGCGGTCAGTTCCGCTTTCCGCAAGGCGCTGAACAAGGGAGACATGAACTTCCCGACCTACCGGCAGGCGGGGCTGCTGATCGCCGACGACTATCCCATGGTCGAGATGATGAACCAGATCTATTCGAACGAGGCGGATCCGCTGCGTGGCCGGCAACTGCCGATCATGTATTCGTCAAAGGAACATGGCTTCTTCACCATCTCCGGCAACCTTGCCACCCAATATGTGCAGGCCGTCGGCTGGGCCATGGCGTCGGCCATCAAGAACGACACCAAGATCGCGGCCGCCTGGATCGGCGACGGCTCGACCGCCGAATCCGACTTCCACTCCGCTTTGGTCTTTGCCTCCACCTACAAAGCGCCTGTCATCCTCAACATCGTCAACAACCAGTGGGCCATTTCGACCTTCCAGGGCATCGCCCGCGGCGGCTCCGGCACCTTCGCCGCTCGAGGTCTCGGCTTCGGCATCCCGGCGCTGCGTGTCGATGGCAACGACTATTTGGCTGTTTATGCCGTTGCCAAATGGGCTGCCGAGCGCGCACGGCGCAACCTCGGCCCGACGCTGATCGAATATGTTACCTATCGCGTCGGCGCCCACTCCACATCCGATGACCCGAGTGCCTACCGTCCGAAGACCGAATCCGAGGCCTGGCCGCTTGGTGATCCGGTGTTGCGGCTGAAGAAGCATCTGATCGTGCGCGGTGTCTGGTCTGAAGAACGCCACGCCCAGGCGGAGGCCGAGGTCCTCGATGAGGTCATCGAGGCACAGAAGCAAGCCGAAAGCCACGGCACGCTCCATGCCGGCGGAAAGCCGTCGGTGCGGGACATCTTCGAGGGCGTCTATGCGGAAATGCCCGCCCATATCCGCCGCCAGCGGCAGAAGGCAGGATACTGACATGGCAAGAATGACAATGATCGAGGCCGTGCGCAGCGCCATGGACGTCTCGATGGGGCGTGACGACAATGTCGTCGTCTTCGGCGAAGACGTCGGCTATTTCGGCGGCGTTTTCCGTGCCACGCAGGGGCTGCAAGCCAAGTATGGCAAGACCCGCTGCTTTGATGCGCCGATCAATGAATCCGGCATCCTTGGCACCGCGATCGGCATGGCGGCTTATGGCTTAAAGCCATGCGTCGAAATCCAGTTCGCCGACTATATGTATCCCGCCTATGACCAGATCACCCAGGAGGCGGCACGCATCCGCTATCGCTCCAACGGCGACTTCACCTGCCCGATCGTCGTGCGCATGCCGACGGGCGGCGGCATCTTCGGCGGGCAGACGCACAGCCAGAGCCCCGAGGCGCTGTTCACCCATGTCTGCGGCCTGAAGGTGATCGTGCCTTCCAACCCCTACGATGCCAAGGGCCTGCTGATCGCGGCGATCGAGGATACGGATCCGGTGATGTTCCTCGAACCCAAGCGGCTCTATAACGGCCCCTTCGACGGCCATCACGAGCGGCCCGTTACGCCCTGGTCGAAACATGAGCTCGGCGAGGTTCCGGAGGGGCACTACACGATCCCGATCGGCAAGGCGGAAGTCCGCCGGGCCGGCAGTGCGGTTACCGTCATCGCCTATGGCACGATGGTGCATGTGGCGCTCGCCGCGGCGGAAGAGACGGGGATCGATGCCGAGGTGATCGACCTGCGCAGCCTCCTGCCGCTCGACCTCGATACCATCGTCCAGTCGGTGAAGAAGACAGGCCGTTGTGTCGTCGTGCACGAAGCGACGCTCACCTCCGGCTTCGGCGGCGAAATCGCTTCGCTGGTTCAGGAGCATTGCTTCTATAGTCTCGAGGCGCCGATCGTGCGCGTGACCGGCTGGGACACGCCCTATCCGCATGCACAGGAATGGGACTATTTCCCTGGCCCCGCCCGTGTCGGCCGGGCGTTGAAAGAAGTGATGGAGGGCTGAGGATGGGCGAGTTTGTCATCAAGATGCCCGATGTGGGCGAAGGCGTGGCCGAGGCCGAACTGGTCGAATGGCATGTCAAGCCGGGCGACCCGGTACGTGAGGACATGGTGCTCGCCGCTGTCATGACCGATAAGGCGACGGTGGAAATTCCCTCTCCGGTCGATGGTGTCGTCCTCTGGCTCGGCGCCGAGGTCGGCGACACAGTCGCCGTCAAAGCACCCTTGCTGCGCATCGAGGTTGCCGGCGAGGGCGGAGCCGAAGAGGCTCGAGCCACCACGATTGAGCCGCCGGTGAAGGTGGAAGAAGTCAAAGACAAGCCCGCAGAGGCGAAGTCGGCACCGTCGCCTTCGACCAGACCGTTGGTCGAAGCCTTAATCACCGAGCCGGAAAAATTCGCCGAGCATGCTGTCGCTCGCGAACCGACGGAGCGACCGCTCGCTTCCCCTGCCGTCCGCTTGCGTGCCCAGGAGGCCGGCGTCGATCTGCGCCAGGTGACCGGTACCGGCCCGGCCCGTCGCATCACCCATGACGACCTTGACCAGTTCATTGCGCGCGGCGCCCAGTCCGCCGCTGTTGCTCCAACCGGGCTTGCTCGCAAGACTGCCATCGAAGAGATCAAGGTGACCGGCTTGCGCCGCCGCATAGCCGAGAAGATGCGTTTGGCAAGCTCGCGCATTCCGCACATCACCTATGTCGAAGAGGTTGATGTTACCGACCTCGAGGACCTGCGCGCGACGATGAATGCCGGCCGCAAGTCTGATCAGCCGAAGCTGACCATCCTGCCGTTCCTGATGCGCGCGCTCGTCAAGACGATTGGCGAGCAGCACGGCGTCAACGCCACATTCGACGACGATGCCGGTGTCGTCACCCGCTACAGTGCCGTCCATATCGGCATCGCCACGCAGACGCCGTCCGGCCTGACGGTGCCCGTCGTCCGGCACGCAGAGGCCCGGTCGATCTGGGACGTCGCCGCCGAACTCACGCGCCTCGCCGATGCCGCTCGCAACGGCACTGCCGCGCGTGAGGAGCTTTCCGGCTCCACGATCACCATCACCTCGCTCGGCGCGCTCGGCGGCATCGTCACGACGCCGATCATCAATCATCCGGAAGTGGCGATCGTCGGCGTCAACAAGATCATGACCCGGCCCGTCTGGGACGGCACGCAGTTCGTCCCGCGCAAGATCATGAACCTGTCGTCGAGCTTCGACCATCGGATCGTCGATGGCTGGGACGCAGCGGTTTTCGTGCAGCGGATCAAGGCTCTGCTCGAAACCCCCGCACTAATCTTCATCGAAGGTTGATGACATGAAAGAAATCGTCTGCAAGCTCCTCGTCATCGGCGCCGGCCCCGGCGGCTACATCTGTGCCATTCGCGCCGGCCAGCTCGGCGTCGACACGGTCATCGTCGAATCGACGAAGGCCGGGGGCACCTGCCTGAACATCGGCTGCATCCCGTCCAAGGCGCTGATCCATGCGGCCGAGGAGTTCGAGAAAGTCAGCCAAATGACCAGTGCCAATGCGCTCGGCATTACGGTCGAGGCGCCGAGGCTCGATCTCGCCCAGACTATACGATGGAAGGATGGCATCGTCGGCCGGTTGAATAGCGGCGTGCTTGGCCTCCTGCGCAAGGCCAAGGTCAAGATCGTGCACGGGCAGGCGAAGTTCCGCGACGGCAAAACCGTCGAGGTTGAAACCGAGACCGGAACCCAGATCATCCGCGCCGATACGGTTGTGATCGCGACAGGCTCCGAACCGGTCGAGCTGCCGTCGCTGCCCTTTGGCGGCGCGGTCCTCTCTTCCACCGAAGCGCTGGCGCTGACGAGCGTTCCGGCCGCGCTTGCGGTTGTCGGCGGCGGCTATATCGGCCTGGAGCTCGGCACCGCCTTCGCCAAAATGGGCGCGCATGTCACTGTGGTCGAGGCAATGTCGCAGATCCTGCCGCAATATGATGCCGAGCTCGTCAAGCCGGTCGCAAAGCGCCTGAATGAACTGGGCGTGCGCGTTTTGACCGGCGCAAAGGCAAAGGGCTATTCCGGGGAGGCGTTGGTAATCGAGACCGCCGCCGGCGAGGGAGAGCGGATCGCCGCAGACAAGGTGCTCGTCACCGTCGGGCGCAAGCCGCGTACCGAAGGATGGGGTCTTGAAGAACTCGATCTCGATCGCACCGGACGCTTCATCCGCATCGACGAGCGCTGCCGCACGTCGATGCGCGGCGTCTATGCGATCGGCGACGTCACCGGCGAGCCGATGCTCGCTCATCGTGCCATGGCACAGGGCGAGATGGTTGCGGAGATCGTTGCCGGCCGCAAGCGCGCCTGGGACAAGCGTGCGATCCCCGCCGTCTGCTTCACAGATCCGGAGATCGTCACCGCGGGCCTTTCGCCCGACGAGGCCCGCGCCCAGGGTTACGAAATCCGTGTCGGCCTCTTCCCCTTCGCTGCCAATGGCCGTGCGATGACCACCCAGTCGGAAGACGGTTTCGTCCGCGCCGTGGCGCGCGTGGACACGAGCCTGGTGCTCGGTCTGCAGGCTGTCGGCGCCGGCGTCTCGGAGCTCTCCAGTGCCTTTTCGCTGGCGCTCGAAATGGGCGCGCGGCTGGAAGATATCGCCGGCACCATCCACGCCCATCCGACCCGCAGCGAAGGCCTGCAGGAGGCCGCATTGAAAGCACTTGGCCATGCCCTGCACATCTGAACCCGCAATGCGGGTCGAAGCCCCCTTTGGCGGAAGACCCTGATCGGCGCATCGGTCCGTCCGTCCGAATCCAGCTCAATCTGTCGGAGGCGCTGACAGCCTAACGCCTCCGCTCGTCCTCGGACTGTCTCTCGATCAATTCAGGTCAATCGACTTTGGCTATCATCAAGAGGTTGCTATCGAGATCCTCGAAGCTGAAATAGGCATCATGCGGGGTGCAAAATCCTTGCCATCGAGAACGAGTTTCGTCTCGCGGACCATGGGGACGGTCCAGAGATGGCCGAAGACCATGTCGCCCTGCGGTGCAGTATCGAGCGGGCGTGCATATCATGCTCGGGCGGCGATAATCTCGGGGCGGGAATGAAGACTGCGCCAATATCTCGGATGATCAAATTCTTCTCCACCGACTAAAGCCGGTTTGCCGCACTATGGCGCTGAAAATTGCGACAAGATTACATGAAGCGAAAACAATCGCTGATGGACGGCGGTTTGGCGGTGAAGCTGTTTGCTGCTTGTAGGTGCAACGAAACCACAGGGCTATCGCCGTGCATTCCGGCACGCCGTCAACGCGTCAGGGCATCACGCGGAAATCCGGCGGCAAGGCTATCGATGAATTTTCGCACAGCAGGTGGGAGGCCTCGTCTGGTGGTGAATACCAGATGCACCAATCCCCGCATCCCACTCCAGGCCGGCAGGACGCGAACGAGCGAACCAGCGTCGAGTGCCTGCCGACAGGTATGATCGGGGAGGAAGGCGACGCCCAATCCTGCGATCGCGGCCGAACGAACCGCAGAGAAATCGGCACAACCCATTCGCGGCGCATGCCGAAGAATGTGCGTACGACCGTCGTTTGTCGTCAGGTGCCAGTCGATCTCCCCTTGCTCCTCCGTGGTCGCCAGAGTTGGAAAATGTTTGAGATCGTCGATATCGGCCATCTTGCTTGCAAGCTGCGGACTGGTGACAAGGATGCGAACGGACTCCCCGAGCGACCGCATCGTCAGCGAGGCGTCGCTATCGAGCGAAGTCCGGACACGCAGCGCAACGTCAATCCGCTCTTCGATGAGGTCGACCGGTCGGTCGGCGACGACGAGCTGAAGACGAACTTTCGGATAGCGGTCGAGAAACTGCGTCAGGAGGGGCGAGATGGCTTCAATAAGCCCCGTCGGGCAGCTCATGCGTACAACACCGTGCGGTTCCGACTGTGCTTCCGCTATCAAAGCTTCGGCACGCTCGGCCTCCGCCAGCATGGTCTTACAGTGCTTGTAGAAGCTCTGGCCGACGTCGGTTACCCTGAAACGCCGACTTGACCGCTCGATCAAGCGGACGCCGAGACGCGCCTCCAGACCGGCAACGCGGCGGCTAAGCTTTGATTTTGGCTCGCGCAGCGCGCGACCTGCCGCCGCAAAGCCGCCATGCGCTACCACTTCGGCAAAATACGCGAAATCGTTCAGGTCAGTTCGCACCATCGTTCCTCATTTGGAACGATGGATATCATATATACTGACTATTTGCATCATCGTTCTCCTGGCATGCTCTTCATCAGCAGGCGATTAGACCGCGATTAAGGAGAATGACCATGATGAAGAGGTTCGAAAACAAGGCTGCGATTGCGCCAGGCGGCACGAGCGGTATCGGACCGGCCGCAGCAAAGGCCTCCGCCAATAATGGCGCTTCGATCGTCGTCAACCGCATCGAACGTTTCGTCGACGGCGGCGAGGCCAAGATCTGATCGCTATCCAGCTTCATCCTCACATTGGAGAACAATTATGTCCTATGACGTTGCTACCTTGCTTACCCGCAATCTTCACGAGGTGTTCGGCGAGGGCGATGATGCCCGTCGTCGTGCGGTAGTGAACGAAATTTTCACGGAGGACGCAGTGTTTTATGAACCGAACGGCGTCTATCGCGGCCGCGACGAGATCGTACGGATAGCCGGGGTGATCCGCGCCACTCATCCGAGCTTCCGGTACACGGCCCTAAAGGCACCCGAAGTTCTGCATGATCGGGCGGGCCGCGTCCAATGGGTCTCAGGCGCCCCGGGCGCATCGCCGGCATATGCGGGCACGGATGTGATTGTTGCTCGGCAAGGCAGGATCGCCGAGATCTATCTGTTTTTCGATCCCTTGCCACTCTAGCCGACACATCGGAGGGAAACTCCTGTGCGTGGTGAGGGCTGTTCTCAGCGACTAATGCGGCCAAATGCAAATTTGGTGGGTTGAGCTGACATCGTGCAGCGGCTATCTGGTGCCAACCCCGAAAGGGCTCTTCGCTAGCATTAAGGTTTATCGCGGCATGATTCCAAATTTCCTTATCACCCACTCCGGTGGCTTTCATGCTGATGAAATACTTTCCAGCGTCATCCTCACCCGGCTGTTCCCGCAGGCTCGCCTCGTCCGCAGCAGGGCTCCGGAATGGATCATGCCCGGCGCGGACCGCATCGTCTACGATGTGGGTGGAAAATATGATGCCGCAGAACGGATCTTCGATCACCATCAGCGCGGCGCGCCGTTGCGGGACGATGGTCAGCCGTTCAGCTCATTCGGCCTGATTTGGAAGCACTATGGCCGTGATTATCTCGTCGCCAGCGGCCTTCCCGAAGCGCATATCGAGGCGGTTCATGCCTCCTTCGATGCGAGCTTTGTGCTGCCGGTCGATCTGATGGACAATGGTGCAATCAGCCCCGCAATCGCGGGGCCGCTGGCCGGGCTCACTCTGCCGGCATTGCTGGAAACCCTAAAGCCTGTTTTCGACGAAACCGACCCGGAGGCCGACGATCGCTGCTTCCACAGCGCACTCGCCATTGCCCGCAGCTTCGTCGAGGCAAAGATTGCTCAAAGTGCCGCAAAGCTGCGCGCCGAGTCGCTTGTGCATCAGGCGATCAGGGATGCGGGTGAAGGACGAATTCTGGAACTGCGAATGGGAATGCCGTTCCGTCCCGCCATCGTAAAGGCTGGCGCCGATCATCTGCTATTTGTCGTGCATCCGCGCGAAAAGGATTGGTGCCTGACCGGCATTCGTCGCGCGGACGAGGGATTTGAGCTGCGCGCCGATCTGCCTGCGGCCTGGGCTGGTTTGACCGATGGCGACCTGGAGGCGGCTTGCGGCGTAAAGGGCGCGAGCTTTTGCCACAATGGCCGTTTCATTGCGGCTGCCAAGACCCGTGAGGCTGCTCTCGCTATGGCCGAGTTGGCGGTAAGGGAAGCGACCTCCAACCACTAGGCGTCGAGAATAGATGTCGCATTGGGCCGCGCCGCCTGATGATTGACGGCGTTGTCATGTGGTCGGCGAATGATGGGTGAGGGCGTGCCTGCCCACCTTTGCTCCCACTCCAAACGACACCTATCCACCCAAGCGGCAGCCCGCGCGAGCAAACATGTCCTCGACAATGATGGGGGTCGCGGGGATGTCAGCCGGCGATGTGCTCGGCGCGGCATGCGAACCGGTGACGAAGCAGGGTAAGGTCAAGGGAGTGAGGTTCGATACGCTCGAACGAATTTGCTGCTTTCTTGAATGCCAGCCGGGCGACATTCTGCGTTATGACCCTGACGATCCCGTCGAATGAGCCTCCGGCGTAGCGAGTGACCTCAGATCCGGCAATGCTTACCAAAGAGCAAGATGCCGTCACGGCCTTCGCTCGAGGCGCCGTGGCGAGCTCGGCCGTTAGCGTTTGGAACAGGGCTGAAAAGCGGAAAATTCCCCATGGAAATCAATTGGCTGGTTTGCTGATGCGGTCCATCTTATGGCAAGGTGAGCCGTGTGGCTGCCGGGCAGTCTAGCGCCTTAGATTTGCCATCCTCATAATCGAATTACGAGCAATAGGTTTGATCTTGTATTCATTTGATCGATTCATGCGATCGAAGTCGACTAAGTACAGCGTTGGTTCCGTCGACATAATTGTGTTTGGTGCATGCAGCGCCTCCATATGCGTATAGTGAAAAGCTCTCTGGCTTCGCAACAGATATGCCCAATGTTGCAGTTTCGAGACACGAACAGTGACTTAGATCCTTTGAAACTTCGGAACATACGCATGAACGCCCATTGGAAGCGATACAACTGTCGAGTCTAACATGTCGATCTCTTGATAATGGACGGTAGATGCTCTGTTGCCAAAGATCGTATATGCGGGCTGCCGCCAATACACTTTCCATAGGCCAATATGGCACGTAGTTCGAGCAACAAGCCAGCATGCCTTCAATCGGGAATTTCCTTTCCTGCCATATACATGCGATCATCATCCGATGATCTCATGTGATGCAGCTAATGGAATGCGCTTACAGGACAGCAGATCCTGTAGCTGTCGTCGTTAGGAGCGTGCGAGAAATGCACCAGTTCACCCCATCGGCAGGAACTGATCATAATGAGGATTTTGCTTGTTGAGGATGAGGAGCAGATGGCTGCTGCCCTTGCGGCGGTACTCGCGAAACAGGGCATTGTCATAGATCATACCAAGTTTCTGGAGGATGCGTTCGAGCTCACGTGTCAACACGTCTATGATGCTATTCTCTTGGACCGTCATCTGCCTGATGGCGAGGGTTTGACGATCATTCCGCGACTGAGAGCTAGGGGCTCTGATACACCTGTTATCGTTCTTTCGGCTAAAAACAACCCGCAGGAGCGGATCGACGGGCTCAACGCTGGCGCCGACGACTATCTTGGAAAGCCATTTCTGGTAGACGAGCTTATGGCTCGCTTACGCGCAGTCATTCGTCGCCCGCCGCACATAGCGGCTCCGCAAATCACGGTCGGCGATCTAACCATAGATGCACTGCATTTCAGCGCCACCGTTGCAGGGGTGGCGCTCGAACTGCCGAGACGAGAACTCCTCGTGCTTCTCACATTGGCGAAGCGCCAGGGAAAGACGACGACACGCACAGTCCTCGAATCGGCGGTCTACAATTATGAGGAGGAGATACAGTCGAACACACTGGACGCTCATGTCTCCAGACTAAGAAAAAGGCTGCTTGATGCCGGATCGGCTGTGACGATCCGCAATATCAGAGGTGTCGGCTTTCTGATGAGAGAAAATTGATGCTTATTTGTCGTGCCAAGCCGCAAGGGGCGGCCTGGGTGGTGAGACAGATGGCAACCAATCATCGAAGCCCCGTCGCCATCGTAAACACCTGCGGAAGGACCTCTGCAGCGCGGCCCAGCCTATCACATAACGCCGCCGCCGAGGCTTCACGTCAGACTATCACAATGATCCCCGGTTAAATCGTCTCCATCATTTCGATAGCTGCAGGGAAACGAATGGAACCGAATTTGACGATGCCTGGACCCGTGTACCATCACTGGCGCAAAAGGGGGGCGGTGATGTCCTTCAAGGTAGCTCCCCTTTTTGTCCTGCCTATAGCGATGGTGATGGTGGGGTGCAGCAGTATTCCCCTTAAGGACGCCGGCACGCTGACAACCTATAAAAATCTCGGTCCAGCAAAGGGAAACACAAGCAAATCTCGAACTTTCGTTGACAAGAACGGACTGGCCAACGTTCGCACCGTCAAGATTTTTCCGACAAGCTATGGGTTTAATGCCGGCGCTCAAATCAAGGATCCGCAGGATCGGGCACTTGTCTCCAATGCCATCAATCGTGCCCTGTGTATCGCGCTGAGCAACAAGTATCAGATCGTCCCACTCGGCCAGCCGGCGGATCTGACCGTCAAAGCGGTCATCAGCGATATGGTTCCGACGAACAAGAAGGTCGCCGGAATATCGAAGGCGGCCTCCCTTGGATCCAGTGCCGTCATAGGGTTTGGAATACCGCGTCTTCCTATCGGGTTCGGAGGATTGGCGGTCGAAGGCGAGGCGGTCGATGCGTATGGCGTTCAACGCGCTGCAATAATTTGGGCGCGAGGAGCCAATTCTTTCACGACCGGCGCGCGAGTGTCGGATGTGGGGGACGCATACAGCCTCGCATCCAGTTTCGGCAATCAGTTTGCAGAAATGCTCAAAGACGGAAAGCAGCCTGGCGGCTTCAAGCTCTCATTGCCGTCTTCGGATCAGATCAAAGCCACACTGGGCGGGAAGCCAAAATATGCCGCGTGTGAGGCTTTTGGCGGCACGAAGGGTCTTGTCGGTGTGGTGGCCGGCGAGTTCGGAGCGCCGCCGTCCTGGACCGATCGCGCGGGCGCGGCTCCAGCGAAAGATCCCAGTCATCAGTAGCAACGATACATTGCCGGCGACAACTTTCAAAAGGTTTCTGCCCCATTGTCGGGATATTGGTCAGCCTCGCTTTCACGTATGCGCCATCTTCCCGCAAGATCGCCGTATCAAGCGAGGCAACATGTCTAACAGGCTGAAAACCCGTTTTCTCAGGTCTATTGCAGCTGTCGTTATCATGGTCTCGTTGCTTGGCGGCCCGGTTTTCATATTCATCTTAAAATATCAGCAGGTGATAGCCCCTATCTATTCGTCGCTGTACGAGAATGGAGCCTTGTCACTGCATTGCAGCTCATGCGTAAGGCAGAGGGCTTATAGACCATGAATGTGTTCCATCTATCTTTCACGTCAACAGCGTTTCAGTGTATCTCTTGAGGGGAACCATAGCCGATGACGGGTGCCTACAGGTCGATTTTCGGGCAGGAATTGCAAAAGTCGAAAGGTGGCAGACGGTTGACTTATACCGCTATCTTCGGTTTTTCTGTATTGCTGTCTATCGCTATCTCATTTTTGTTTGAGTTCTATCTACTCGAAGTCGGGATGTGGGGCTCTGCCTTCTTTCTCAGTTCTACGACTGCAGCTGGCCTGCTCTGTTTGTTGGTTGGTAGCCTCGCCGCAAGCAGTGAGCTAAAAAATGCGGCGTTCCAGTCTAAGTGGCTGCTAGTAATTGTACTTTCACTAACCCTCGGATATCTGGCCATAATATCTGGACAAAACCTGGGGGAATCGCTGCTGAGCCCGGACTTCATGATCTTTTGGGCGCTACCCTCATAATGACTGTGTGTTGTCAGTCGATCTGCCTGACGCGCGCAGGAAAGGTGGGAGACTGCCGAGAACCTTTCTTGATTGCCTGCGGCGCGACCAGATGGCGACAAGGAACCTGCGGCAACGACCCGTCACGAAAGCTTAACTTAAGTTTGGAATTTTGCCTCCGAAGCGGCAGCCAGGCGGGATAGGAAACTTGCCGACGCTGCACAGCCATCTTTGGCAAAGTACGCTGTCAAAGATACAAGCGAGGTAGGATTCCATGCAAGGAAAACAGACACGAACGCTGAGCTTTCAGCAGGTCGATGTATTCTCTTCTCATCCCCTGCGGGGTAACCCTCTGGCCGTCGTCATGGACGCAGATGATTTGCCGGATGCGCAGATGGCCGCCTTTGCAAATTGGACCAACCTGAGCGAAACGACCTTTCTCTTGCGCCCACAGCATCCGGAAGCCGATTATCGCGTTCGGATATTCACTCCCCAGACTGAACTGCCGTTTGCGGGACATCCCACGCTTGGCAGTTGCCACGCATGGCTCGTCGCTCGGGGAGAGGGCGCGAAGGGAGATATCGTTCAGGAATGTGCGGCCGGTCTCATTCGCGTGCGAAAGTTTGAGGATGGCCTGGCGTTTGCAGCTCCACCGCTCGTGCGGCAAGGCGACCTCGAACCGGCCTTGTTCAAGCAAATCTTGAGTGGCCTCCATCTTTCGCCCGAAGATGTCGTTGCGGCGCAATGGGTGGATAACGGCCCGGGATGGCTGGCCTTGCTCCTCAAAAGCCGCAGGGATGTTCTCGCTTTGAAGCCCGACTTCCGGGCAATCTCCGGCATTCGAGTTGGGGTCTGTGCCCCATGGCATCCGGACGAGGATGGCCGGGAGGCGGATTTTGAGGTTCGGGCATTCACGGCGGCCGGTTTCGAAGATCCCGTAACCGGCAGTCTCAATGCGGGAATAGCGCGCTGGCTGATTGGCAGCGGCATCGCCGGAACCGCATACATTGCGGCCCAAGGGACCGTCCTTGGACGTGAAGGGCGCGTCCGCGTGGTACAGGACAGCGATGCGATATGGATCGGCGGAAACGTGAGTACCTGCATAACAGGAACGGTTTCGTTTTAGGCCACGTAGCGGATCTTGTCGGTGGCCCGCCGGAGGAAGTCTTCGATCCCTGTGACGCTTGTCATGACCGTGCCTCTTCGGCGGGAACATGTGGGGCGGAGCGGGCGAGCCCGCCGAATGCGTCGAGAAGGCGATCACGCCAATGGAAGACCGGATCGTCGGCTGCGAGCAACTCGGCCGGGCTCGAGCAGCGTGCCCACATGAACATGCCGAACACGCAGTAATCGGCATAAGCGGGCTCCGAACCGCATAGGTAGGCGCGTTCCCTCAGGACATGCCGCAGCGGCGACAAGGCGCTCCGCAATGCCGAGAGATGAGCCGGCCGATCGGTGACGACGGCTTCGAGGCTCTCGCCGAAACGCTTTTCGCGCGATGTGCGGAAATAGGCTTGATCGACCGGCGCCAGACAGTCGTGAATGTCGCGCAGGATGATGCGGGCGATCAGGGGCAGCAAGGTTTTATCGGCCCAGGCATTGATGAAGCCGGCGAGTTGCGCGGCAGCGTCGCCTCCGAACAGGGTGGGCGTGTTCGGATATCGCGCTTCCAGATACTGTGCGATGTGCCAGGAATCGCTCACTGTCTCGGTGCCATTGACCAGCACCGGCACAAAGCCTTGTCCGGAAAAGGCGATGGCGTCTTTCTCCGTGAAGCGCCAAGGCCGGCTTTCCGCTGTAAGCCCCTTGTGCGCAAGCGCCATGCGCACCTTCCAGCAATGCGGGCTGAAAAGCAGATTGTCATCGCTTCCGGCGAGTTCATAGAGCACCATGCCCATGGTCACTGCTCCCCAACGGTCTTTATCGTCTGAGCGAAGAGGCCCTTCTTGCCATTCTCGGTAACCAGAGCGACGCGATAATGCTGCCGCATCTTCTCTGGAGAGGCCGTGATCTTCCGCCTGTTCGAAGTGTTCGAGCAATGGAGGTCGATCATTCTTTGGCCCTCAGCGGCAGCGTCCGTGGCCCTTCTTTGGTACGATCACCAGGTTTGACTGTCGTGTCAAGAATGAACCGGGATAACCAAGGCCTCCAGCTGTGTAGCCGTGACTTTCAAATGGGAAGCCGGGGCTGTCGATGCCGCCCCGGCCTGTTTTCTGATGCTGCTGTGATGGTTGGAACTCGCAGTTGCGAACGATTTCGGCGCGGGCAAGCTCCTCGCTTGTTCCGTGCGCAGGCGCTACTTGCCTTGCTTGCGCAACGCCTCGATCAGAAGTTCGGCAGCTGGGCCGGAAGACGCCGGATTCTGCCCCGTGATCAATCGGCCATCGACGACGGTGTGGACACCCCAATCCTTGACCTTCGAGAAGATGGCCCCGAGGCTCAGCAGCTCGTCCTCCACCAGGAACGGCACGATCTCGGTCAGGCCGACAGCTTCCTCTTCGCCGTTGGTGAAGCCAGTCACGCTCCGTCCGGTTACGAAGGGCGTGCCGTCGGAGTTCTTCACACGATGCAGAACGCCAGGCGCATGGCATACAAGAGCGATGGTCTTGCCGGCGGCGACGAAGGATTCGATCAGGCTGATCGAGTCCGGATCCTCAGCGAGATCCCACATCGGCCCATGGCCGCCCGGATAGAATACCGTATCGAAGTCCTCCTGCTTCACGCTGCTGAGGCGCACCGTGTCGGCGAGTTGCGCCTTGGCGGCTTCGTCGGCATTGAAGCGCCGGGTCAAGTCGGTCTGGAAAGAAGACTCGTCGCTCTTCGGGTCCAGTGGCGGCTGGCCGCCCCTGGGCGATGCGAGGGTAATTTCTGCGCCGGCGTCCTTGAATGCATAGTACGGTGCCGCCAGTTCTTCCAGCCAGAAGCCGGTCTTGCGACCGGTACTGCCAAGCTGATCGTGCGACGTCAAAACCATGAGAACTTTCATTTCAACCTCCTGATGTGTCCGGTCCAAAGTCGCTGTTGTTTTTCGATGCGGTAGTGACCAATCGCTTTTCTGCCGTCGTTCTCGTTCGGCTTGCGCCCGATTGATACTGCCGGCGACGACATGCCCCATGCTGCGTTTGCTAGGAGCCTCAAAGGAGGCTCCGCTTCTCAGGATGCACCGGCAAGTTCAGTTGCTAGTGCCATCTTCGTGGAGCTTCTTTGAAGCCGAACCTTGTGCGGCCAGCTTGTTGCGATACTCGGCAACGGGCATGCCACCCCAGCCCCAGTCTTCCATCTCCACTTCCTCGACAACCACCCAGGTCCATTCCGGCGGCTTGCCGAGCACATCGAACAGAACCTGGCTGATGCCCTTGTAAATCTCGGCCTTCTGCGCGGCCGTCGTGCGATCGACGCCGGGCTCCGTGCCTTCTCGGGTTAGTTTAACAGTAACGAATGGCATTGACGTGTCTCCTTTGGGACTTTCGATCAGTGGCCGGCGCTCTGGCCGCCATCGACATGCAGGATCTCGCCGGTCACGAAGGGCGCGGCTTCGAGATAGAGGACGCCATTGACAATATCGGTGATTTCGCCGATCCGGCCGACCGGGTGCAGCGCGCCGAGAAACTCATGGGTTTCGGGCTTGTGCATCGGGGTCTTGATCACGCCCGGCGCGACTGCATTCACGCGGATGCCGCGACGGGCATATTCGATAGCTAGGCTCTTGGTCGCGGCAGCAATGCCACCCTTCGACAGCGAAGCGAGAACGGAAGGAACCGAGGACAGCGCATGCTCGACCAGCGTCGTGGTGATGCTGACGATATGGCCGCTGCCCTGCGTCTCCATCGCTGCGACGGCTGCCTGAGTGATATAGAAAAAACCGTTGAGGTTGGTCGAGACGACCTGGGCATATTGTTCAGGAGAATACTCGGTGAAAGGTGCTGCGAGGAAGATGCCAGCATTGTTCACCAGCGTATCGACGCGGCCGAACTGGCGAAGCGCCTCGGCGATGACGCGCTGGCCGGTCTCAGGATTGCCAATGTCGCCGGCGATGGTGAGAACGTCGGGATCGCTGGACGGTTTGATCGACCGCGATGTCGCGACGACGCGGTAATTGCGGTCGAGATAGGCCTTGACCAGGGCCTCGCCGATGCCTTGCGATGCGCCGGTGATGACGGCGACTTTGCGTTCCTTGCTCATGTTCGAACTCCGATGTTTGCGTTGATCCCGGTTCTTGACCGGACGCAAAAGATCTACATCTCATCGGAATTCGAGCGAATACCTACTATTCGGAAGATATTCTTCCGCCATTCGGTTGAATGCTGGCATGATCGGCCTCCACGCTTAAGCGTGCGAAATGAGCCTTGAGCCGCGCGATGGCGAAATCGGCGAAAGCGCGCACCTTGGGCACCTGAAGCCGACCGTGCGGCGCAATCAGATGCACGGGCAGCGGCGGCGCCTCGTCGTTCGCAAGCAGGATCTTGAGCGATCCGTCTCGCAGCTGCGGGGCGATATGATAGGAAAACATACGCGTGACACCCCGCCCGGCGACAGTGCTTGCAACCGCGCCACGAATGCTGTTGACGATCAGTCGCGGTGTAAATTGGACGGCACGCGGCACCGTCGACCCAGGGGCGGGCGGAAAACTCCAGCTATCGATGCCGAAATGCGTCATGGCGACGATCTGGTGGCGGGCAAGATCGGCCGGCTCACGGATCACTGGATTGGCATCGATATAGCGCGGCGAGGCGGCAACTACGCGGCGTACCTCGCCGACACGCAGAGCCACCAGCGTGGAGTCCGCAAGATGCGCGATACGCAGCGCCAGATCGATGCCCTCGTCGATCAGATTGGCGGGGCGGTCGAGGAAGTAAAGCCGGACATTGACAGCCGGATGCTCATCCATGAAGGCATCGACGATCGGCCGCAGGATCTCCTCGCCGGCCGCGACGGGGGCGGTAATGGTCAACAATCCCCGCGGCGCGGATCGCTCACCGGCCGCGGCGATGTCGGCCTCCTCGAGGTCCGTCAAGACGCGCCGGCAGGCGACGGCATAGCGCTCCCCTGCCTCGCTCAGCTTGAGCGAGCGCGTGGTGCGATGAAGCAGCTCCGTGCCGACCCGCTCCTCAAGGAAGGCGATGGCCCGGCTCACGGCGGCCGGCGACTTGCCGAGTTTGCGCCCAGCGCCCGCCAGGCTGCCCTCGTCGAGTGCCGCGACAAAGACCCTCATTGCATCGATGCGATCCATGGCATTCCGATTTGCGAAACAATCTCGGCCACAGCCTAGTCAACCGTTCAGAATTCGGCAATCAAGCCACCCGACAGAAGTGGTTGGGATAGATTGACTTTGGAAGGAAAGCGGAACGATTCACAGGATGAGCGTCAGAGTTGTGTCCTCGCTGAGGAACCGGAAGGCGACGGCCGGCGGACGAAAACATTTCAACACGTTAGTTCCAACACGCTACGCTGGGGGTGAATGTATGGATCACCGATTCGATTTCGTCCAAGGCGCACAATCCTTGTTCGGGATTTGCAATCGGTTTGCCTGGGCCAACGCAAACTGGAAGGGGACCGTGTGAGAAAAAGAATGCTTGTTATCGCGGGGTTGGCGGCGCTGGTCGCAACGTCGGCTTTAGCCGGTCGTTTGACCAGTCAATCGACACTTGCCGAGTGGGAGAATAGCCGAAGGGATGCCCGGTTGGATCTAGCGAAGAGCATACTCGCGAGAACGGCCAAGCGCGATGTCGGCAAGGCGATGGATCTTTTTGCCTGTATTGAGAAAGTTGCGCGAGATCCGGCTCACGCGAACATTCCGATCCATAAGATTTCGTCGCCATGTCTGGTTCTGATCGGCGCCGAATAGCATGCAATCTCACGCAGAAGCGCGGCAGCGGTGTTCTATTTGCGCGTCCCCTTAGGCCACTCGCACCCCGCCATCGGCAATCTTTTCGGAAGGAAACGTCATCCTCATGCAGGCGCCTTTGGAGCCGGCATTGACGACTGCAATGCCGCCGCCGTGGAGCTGCATGATCTCCCGAACTAGATTGAGCCCCAATCCGGCACCGCGTCCGTCGGGGCCGAGGCGGTTAAAGGGTTCGAAGATCTGCTCGCGCGCGTCCCAGGCAATGCCGTTGCCTTCGTCGGAAACTTCGATGAAATGGCTTTTGCCCACCCTCACCGTGATCGTTCCGTGGCGTCCGCCGTGATCGATGGCGTTCTGGACAAGATTGGTCAAAGCCCGCTCCAGCGACGTCTGGTCGCCGATCACCAACACCTCGTCGCCTTCCGGCTCGAAGTTCACCTCATAGCCGGCACCCAGCGCCAGGGGACCGAGGTCAAGTAGCACCTGCTTGGCCATAGCGGTCAGATTGACCGGTTGAAAGTGATTGCGCTTCTGGTCGAGGCGCTGAAGATCGAGCAGCTGACCGGCGAGCGTCGTCAGCCGCGCGGCGTCTTCCAACAGGTCGCGCTTGTCCGTGCCGGCGGGCAGAGCTGAAATGCGCGCATTCAGGATGGCGATCGGAGTGCGCAGTTCATGGGCTGCCTGGGCCAGAAAATGTTGATGCCGCTCGTAGCCTGCATCGAGGCGCATGAGCGCGTCGTTGACTGCCCTCACAAGCGCGCGGATCTCGATGGGCACGTCACTCGCCTGCAGTTGGGTGCCACGCTTGTCGAACTCGATGTGAGCGGCTTGTGCCACGGTCCGGCGGAGACCGGCCAGCGCCCGGCGAACCACCAGCGGGGTGGCGAGCGATGTTGCGAGCGCCATCAACACGATGACGGGCAGGATCAATGAGGTGAGCCCGCCTGAAATACCTCTTGCAAGTCGTTGCACCGACATCTGCCCTTTCGTGCCCGTCAGGATCTGGATCCGGCCCGCGGGGCTGTCGACCCATTTGATCACCGCGTCGGGTTTACCGGCCAATTCAGGCTGGTTGCTCAGCCGTGCGTCGCTGAGCTGGTCGAGCATCGCGATAGCAGGCAGATAGGCTGGCGGAATACTGCCCTTTTGCAGACGGTGCCCCTGTTTGTCGCGGATCGCGAACCACAGGTCGGGCGCCCCCGTCCGAAGATTGACGAGGTCAGGGGTCTCTCGCAGGACCAATTCGCCAGCCATGTCCCGCTCCGTCGCCTCGGCCAGTACGTCGAGGCTGGCACCTTCATAATCATCGAGCAGATAGCCGGTGCTCCAGAGCGCTGCCGTGATGATGAGCAGGGCGGCCGCGATCATGCATGCCTGCAGCGTCACCAGCCTGCTGACGAGCAGCCATTTCAGCGAAGGCTGTCGCATCATGTCGTCTCACTGAGGAGATAGCCGACACCGCGGATGCCGCTGATGGCGACACCGGCGTGGGCGTCGGTGAGCTTGCGGCGGAGGCGGGAGATATGCGTATCGAGCGCGTTGGACTCGATCTCATCGTTCATGCCGAAAACGGCCTCCATCAGCGTCTCGCGCAGCACCATGCGCCCCATGCGTCGCATCAGAGCTTCAAGTACGAGCAATTCCCGGCGCGGCATACGCAGGCGAACATCTTCCACATGCGCCTCAAGATGAGCGAAATCGAATGACATGCGGCCAAGTCTGACGATATCGGGCTGCAGTTGCGTCGGACGGCGCAGGATTGCGCGCAGCCGGGCCAAGAGCTCGTCGAAGGCGAAGGGTTTGCCAAGATAGTCGTCCGCGCCGCTGTCGAGACCGGCAATCCGATCGAGCAGGTCGCCCTTCGCAGTCAATACCAGCACCGGCACGATATCGCCCCTCGCACGCAGCGATTTCACCAGCGAAAGGCCGTCCCCGTCAGGTAATCTGCGATCCAGAACCACGGCGTCGTAAACGTCGTCATAAAGGGCGGTGTCGGCGTCCGCCAGGTTCTCCACATTGTCCACGACCATGCCGTGGCGCACCAGCCCGTTGCGCAAGACAGCGGCCATAGGTTTCTCGTCCTCGACCAAAAGCACACGCATTCAGTGAACTCCATCGCTTGCCCGCGTCGATAGGGCATTCACGCGCTATTAGCATCCCTCCATTGAGATAACCTTGCAGACCCGGTTCGATGCCGCGGTTTTTTAGGCCTCCGAAGGCAGCGCGCCTTGCTCATTTTAGAAGTCTTTCTACGTGACAGGTTTTCGCAATCCGGCTGTGTAAGACCTCACTTCCTCATTTCGAGAGGAAAAACCAATGCCCACAGCCTGGACTTTTCAGCCAGCTTCCGTCCATCGGATCGCCAAAGTGCGAGATTGCAGCGTCCCGAGCGATGCCGGATCCCTGGGGGCACCGCTCACATGACGGCGCACGAACTGATTGCACAGGCGCCCGGCGCTGTCACGCTATTGATGAGCTTCGGACTTGCAGGGATATTCTGTCTCGCTATCCTCGAGAAATTCGTCCCGCTTTTTCCGTCGTACATCCTCTTGATGCTCCTGGGACTGATGGTGCCCGATCTCTCCATGCTCGCCCTCTCCATTGCGGCGGTGACGGCGGGTTCGGTCGTCGGCGGGCTTGGCTGGTATGGTATCGGCTGGGTGTTTGGGCCGCATAGGGTAAGGCGAGCCGTCGCCAGCTATGGCGGATCCGTGCTGCTCAAGCTCTCCTTCTACGACCGGCTGGCCGATGCCTACCGCCGCAACCACTTCTGGGTAACATTTTCTGGTCAGGTCATCCCGGCTGTCAGGATCTATCTGGCCCTGCCGGCTGGTGCTCTGCGGCTCGAGCCCATGACCTTCATCGCGGCGACGTCGCTTGGTTGTTTGACGTGGAACGGGCCGTTCCTCTGCCTCGGCTATGTCTTGCGCCATAGTGGACGCGATGTGACCCAGACTGGCTTCTGGCTTGCCATCGCAATCGTGATAATCGAGGGGGCTGTGTTGATCGCCGTGAGCCTGCGCAACAAGGCTGCTAACGGCAGAGAGTACCATAGGCTATCGCCGGATCGGGCGGGGTCCGGGGGGAAAGGCCCGACCCGGCGATAGAGCCGGCGGGCGGGCCGGCTATGGAGTAGCGTCCGTCGACGCCAGTCCGTTGGAGGGTGGCCTCAGAGGACTGTCGCCATGGGCACACTCCCCGAAACCGCTATTGCAGCGCCTTAGTTGGCAGTCTCAATCTCGTCTGTGTCGCTCTGAGATGGGGCCGAATTTTCGGCTTTCCTTTCCAGTGCCTCGCGAACTTCCGCGATTTTTCCCGTGTTCGTTCCGACGCCGAGGATGCTCTTTGCTTCGGCGAGCTCCTGGTTCGTTACCGGCTTGTTCGACAGCTGCTGCAGCGCCGAACGCAAGGCGTTGTCGCTAAGCGCGGGATCTGTGGGCACGGCTGTCGTTCCGTATTTCGTTTCGAATTCGGCATATGCCTTCACATAGGCCGAGAGAGCCGCCATCTTGGGATCCTTCGAGTTCAAGTAGGCGTGGTAGTTCCTGTTGAGTGAATGGAGGCTGCCTTCGAACTTTTCAGTGTGTGTCTTCGCGCTCGCATGATGGGCCTTGGAATGCCTATCGGAATCCCTGTCAAAATGATGCGTTGTGAACGGCGAGGAAGTGCCCTGCGTCGTAGCCGTGCTCGCGGTAGTGCTGCTTACATCGTCGCGGTCGCGATCACGGCCAGACTTGTCGTGGTCGGATTTTCCCTCGCCATGACCTTCACCATGGCCTCCGCCGTTACCACCGCCGTTGCCGTCGCCACCTTTTGCGAAAGCAGCTTGTATGAAGCCAACGGCGGCTCCTCCCATGGGAGCGACAGCTAGCGCCAGACCGAGGCCAGCAGCACCAATGACAGAACGGATTTTCATGCGCACTTCCTTCATAAAAAGCTCGCCACCTGTTGCGGTGGGCGTATCCAGCAAATCACTGCGCACTACAATATTGCCGAAATCTCAGGTTTCTACACCGCTCGGACCTATGCCTTGCCTATTTGGACCATAGTCTGATTGAGTATCCCCGATGGTCTCCTAGATGGTATGTGCCGCGCAACAAGGCCATCTTGCGGTGACGATACGAGTGATGCCGACTTGCGGCAGTTGACACCCCATCCTGCTGGGATAGCTATAGGGGGTTGGGAGATCAGTGCGGACGATGCCAGTTCTGCAGACAAACAGTAAACACATGCTATCTCTGGTAAGTCTAATCGCAGGTTGGAACGCTCAATCCTTGGCGAGACAGTTCCTGCTGGCTGGCGGCTTCGTCGCCATCTGTGCAATGCTCGTTGTCGGCTCCATCGTTGCCAGTGTGATCGAAAATGCCGTGACACGCAATTCTGCGGCGACGACAGCGCTTTACGTCGATAGCGTCATCGCCCCGCTACTACCCGATATGCAGACCACCAAGGCTCTCGACGACACGGTAACGCGGGCCCTAGACGAGACGCTCGGCCAGGGAGCGCTTGGTGAGCGGTTGTTTTCGTTCCGATTATGGCGCGATGACGGGACGATCCTCTACTCCAACAACAAAAACCTCTCCGGCAAGCAGTTCCCGCTTTCGGACAGCCTCAAAACTGCATTTTCAGGCCAAATGGTTGCCAAGTTCAACCAGATCGACGATGTGGAAAGTGTTGCCGAGCGCGATAGCGGCAGGCCACTCCTTGAGATCTACAATCCGGTGCTTCAACCCTGGTCCGGCAAGGTCGTCGCTGTTTCCGAGTTTTACGAGGTTGCCAACGATTTCGAAGGGAGCCTCAATCAAGCCCGACTGTTGAGCTGGCTTGTGGTTGCCCTGTTCACGCTCACATTCTTCGCCCTGCTATCGATCATCGTCCTGCGTGGCAGTCGCACCATAGACAATCAGCGCAAGGCGCTTAACGGCCGCATCGCAGAACTCTCAAGGCTACTGGAGCAGAACAAGGCGCTTCGCGCCCGCGTTCAACGCGCAACGCAGCGCTCAGCCGCACTCAACGAGAGCTATTTGCGCCGTATCGGCGCCGACCTGCATGACGGTCCAGCCCAATTGGTCGCTTATGCCTCTCTGCGTCTGGACAGCCGGACGCTGACCAGTCCCGCCACCCCATCGAATGAGCGTGAGGCGTCGCTGCACACCATCAAGACCAGCCTTGATGACGCCATGACCGAGATCAGGAGTATCTGCAGTGGGCTGATGCTCCCTCACATCGAGACGGACAACCTCGCCGATCTCCTGCAGCGCGCGATCCGCGCGCACGAGCGGCGCACCGGTGTCGACGTCGCGCTCTCCACCGGCAATATACCAGCTGACCTATCCACCTCCGCAAAGATATGCGTTTATCGTTTTGTCCAGGAGGCCTTGAACAATGGCTATCGCCATGCCGGCGGGATCGGGCAAAAGGTCGTGCAATCTTTCGAGGATGGTCTGGTCGTCGTCGAAGTCGCCGATGAAGGGCAGGGGTTTGATCCGAAAGACGTCGGCCCACAAAAGCTGGGCCTTGCCGGCCTCAGGGATCGGGTCGAAAGCCTTGGTGGTACTTTTCAGCTTTTATCATCGAACCGGGGAACCACCGTTCGAATGTCTTTGAACATCGAAGAAATGGAGCAGGCATGACAGCTGCAATCAGTTTGGCAGTCATAGACGATCACCCGCTTTTCAGGGAAGGCGTCATCCGAAGCTTGACTGAAATGGATGGATTTAGCGTCCTCGGCGAGGGTAGCAGCAAGGAAGACGCGGTGCGCATCGCCGCGGAGTGCCATCCAGACATACTGCTTCTCGACATCTCGATGCCGGGAGGAGGGCTGGAGGCTATCCCGCTCATACTTGAACAGATGCCCGATCAGAAGATCGTGATGCTGACGGTCTCCGAGGCAAGCGATGACGTGATGGCTGCGCTCAAGAGCGGCGCGAAGGGTTATGTTCTGAAAGGCGTTGGGTCTCAGATGCTGGCGGATATCATTCGCAGCGTCGCGGCCGGTGACAGCTACGTCGCGCCAACCTTGTCAGCTCGTCTGATTTCGGAAACCGGATCACGCGCTCGGATCAATCCATTCAACGCGCTGACGGACAGGGAAAGGGAAGTGCTGGAACTGGCCTCTGCGGGGCTGAGCAACAAGCATATCGGCCTGAAACTCGATCTACATGAAAAAACCATCAAGCATCACATGACGCAAATCTTCACCAAGCTCGAAGTAAGCAATCGAACGGAAGCTGCGATGGCCTTCCGGGATGAGCTTGAAAAGCGCCGTCAGTGAAAGAAGGATTTGAGCCGCTGCTCGTCGGCTATGGTCGCATTGCGGTTGACGATCGTACGCCCCTTTGAATCCTGCATGACGTAGCGTCCGCTCTGTATTTTTTCGCTCATCCCATCTTTGTGGCGGACGCTCATGGAGCCATTGCCTTCATCGGTAGACTGATCGGAATCGACCTGGCTTTGCGTTACGCTCTTGGTGCTCGACGACTGGCCATTGTCGTTTCCCTTGCCTTTGCCATTACCACTGCCGTTCCCGTTGCCACCGCCATTACCGCTATTGCCACCGCCGTTTCCATTGCCTCCGCCATTTCCATTTCCGCCACCGTTCCCGTTGCCGCCACCATTGCCGTTGCCCCCTTTGGCCTCCGCCAATTGCTGTACAACTTTCGCGGATACTCCTTGAATTTTCACGGTATAGGGGAGCGCCGTGCTGACCAAGGTCAGCGACAGACATGGCAAGACAGCAATAAGCTTTCGACGCAACTGCACCTGTAGCCTCCCGAGGCTCCAACTGGATTTGGCGGCGAGCGGATATCGTTCCCTGGCACGAAAGTGTGCCGCTCTACATCGCCGATTGACGAGATTCTGATCTCAATATCAGATCGCCATAAGACTGCGAGCGGTCAAGTTTTATCATACGAATAATGTCCGGCTTGGACTTCAGCAATCACGATCGGGA
The DNA here is from genome assembly GCF_050577975.1 of Rhizobium sp. BR 315. Taxonomy (NCBI): domain Bacteria; kingdom Pseudomonadati; phylum Pseudomonadota; class Alphaproteobacteria; order Hyphomicrobiales; family Rhizobiaceae; genus Rhizobium; species Rhizobium sp. BR 315. The sequence continues at coordinate 54,075 of NZ_JARWKZ010000027.1, forward strand.
CCTTTTACCGACATAGGATCAGACCAACGTCGGAAAATGGGGGCAGACCGAAGCCCAATTGCATGATCTCATTATTGAAAGCGTCCTCCTCCAGCCGATATGACTGCGGCATGCCGGGGTCTTGCCGACGCAGAATCGGCGCTTCGGATCCCAATAACGTCTCTGTAAAAATTGCCGCGCGCGATACATCCCTACCAGCGCGCTCGGTCCGATGAGAGGGGTACTATGATGACCCAACACTGGAGGATATTTCTGGCGCGCTCATCGCCGCCGGGCGCAGTATTGGATTTTTCCGCCGCCGAATTCGTCCTCGAGGTGGCCATCAATTTGCGGTATTGCCTGAACCTCGTCCAACCAACGCCGGAATGCCTCGATCTGGCTGATCTCGTCTTGCTGCGCGCCACAAATTACGGCGCAGCCAGAATGGGCGACAAGTCACATTTGTTCGCCGAGGCGGAAGACGCGCTGGCGCGGGCAACGAGGCTTCTTGAGATCGAGCTTGAATATTGCTCGCAACGGGTCGTGAAACAGAGCTGCGATCAAGCCGCATAAGTTTTTCACCGCGCATCTTAGAGCTCGATATCATTCTGTCAGCTGTGCTCGCTCTTCGCTCCGCTCCATCCGTCCGCAAGCAACAAGTGCTGCAGCAAGCAACGCGGCGAAGAGGGCAATGTCCGCCGCATTCGTCGCCAGCGTTACGATACCTGGAAGCGGGGCGGTGGTGCTGGCCGCATTAGCGCAGCGAACGCAGAAGCGCTGCGCGATGCCGCCTTGTTGGGATTTGGCATCTTGGATTGCCAAGGCCTCTAGTTGAGGAAGACGTCCGTATGGGGCGTCTGCGGCAGAGCCTGAAAGAGTGGCGTCGGATGGCGAACCGATCCGCGTCCCTTTCCCGGCAAGCGCCGACCGCCGCCGACCTCCAGTTAGAGGATACTCGTCAGAAAGCGGTCGACACCTGTCGCAGGCTTGTAGAGGGCTTTGACCAGGGCCGCCGCGAAGATCGCCGTCAGCGCGCCGCCCATGACGTCGCTGATGTAGTGCGTACCGAGATAGACGCGCGACAAGGACACCAGAATTGCCGCCACAAGAAAGAAAAGGCCGCGTTTCGGCAGATTATGGATCAGGAAAGCCGCGGCGATCGCAAAGGTCGCCGTCGCATGGTCCGACGGAAATGAAGGATCGCTGCTGCGCTCGATCAGAAGTCGAGTGACTCCGGCGTCATAGGGCCGGATACGCTGATCGAAAAGCAGAATGACCTGGTTGATCCCAAGACCGATCAGAAAGGTCAGGCCGGCAGCGATCAGGATGTGGCGCGTTTTCGTCCGCTCGGGGCCGGTCCACCATTGGGCGGCCACGGCCAGTATGAGCAATGGGACGCCGAGGTTGGAGATGGTGATCAAGGCATGGTCGAGAAGGCTGTTTCCGGACAGGCTATTGATCCATCCGGTAATGGCGGCGTCGAGTTTGTACATTTGGTCTCCTGTCGTCTTGCGACGGGATGCCTTATTCGACTGACAGCTGCCTGAAGTATCAAGGCAGCATTGTGATCGCGGCCAGACAGTTCAAGCGCTTTTGAGGTGCTTTCTGAAAGCAAACAAGGTCAGGCCGGCTATGGATGCAAACGCTGCGCCGGCGGCAAAAGTGCTGTCGGGTCCGATCCATTCCCACAGTCCACCAGCAAGGATGCTGGCAAATAGCAGGGCGATACCGGAAACGAGATTGAAGAACCCGAAGGCCGTTCCTCGCAGATCGCTCGGAGAGGCGTCCGCAACCAATGTTGCAAAGATTCCTTGCGTGAAGCCCATGTGCAGGCCCCAGAGCAAAACGCCAAGTGCTAGGCCGGGGAGCCCAGGAACGAAAGCCAAGGCCAGATCGGCCGCGACCAGGAGCCCGACGCCGATCAAAAGCAGTGTGACGCGGTCAACCCGGTCAGCAAGCACTCCGACCGGATATGCCGATATCGAATAGACGAAATTCATGCCGATCAGCACAAGCGGTACCAACATGACGGGAATATCGAGCCGCTGGGCATCGAGCAGCAGGAAAGCTTCGCTGAAGCGAGCGAGGGTGAAAATCGCTGCAATCACCGTAACAAGCCAGTATGCGCTTGGGAGGCGCAAGAGATCGGCTTTCCGTAACGGAACTCGCGCGTCGCTATTGCTCGGGGATTTTGAAGGTTCTTTGACGAAGAAAAGGATGAGGCCGACCGCTACGAAGGCAGGTATAACCGCAATCCAGAAAACCGTGGCATACCGATTGGATGTCCACCACATCAAAAGCAGCGCGAGGACGGGGCCGAGGAAGGCGCCGACGGTATCCAGAGATTGCCGCAGTCCGAAGCTTGCGCCGCGAACTTCCGGTGGGGAAATGTCCGCAATCAGGGCATCTCGCGGCGCACCGCGAATGCCCTTGCCGATACGGTCGATGAAGCGGGCGGCGACAAGCCAACCGATCGACGGTGCAATCGGGAAGATCGGCTTGGTCAGTGCGGCCATCCCATATCCCAGCAAGACCAACAGCTTCCGCTTGCCGAGCCAGTCGCTTACGGCTCCTGAGAATACTTTCGTGATCGCAGCTGTAGCTTCCGCGATGCCTTCGATGATGCCGACGGAAAGCGTTGAGGCACCAAGGACGGTGACCATGTAGACGGGAAGCAGGGCGTGGATCATCTCGGAGGAGACGTCCATAAAGAGTGAGACGAAACCCAGTGCCCAAACGCCGCCGGGTATTGCTGGCACCGATCGCCGGCTTTTTGCAGTTACATCAACCACTGTCGGGTCCTTTCGGTGCATCTTGCTCAGCCGCCTTTGTTCTCTTCGTTGGCTTCGAAAACCTGGCGCGCGTAGTCATCGAGCAAGACTCCGCAGGCTTTGAGCTTCTCGCCAGCCAACGTCGCCAATTGTGCATCGTAGAAATCGAGCTTCTTGATCCGCTCAAACCACTCCTGGAGCTTCCTCAGGTCGGTGTCTTCCTCTTCCAATTCGGCATATGTGAATTTCTGCTTCGATACTTCCTTGGCGATTTCCTTCTCGAAGTCATCGCAGCGTCCGATGAACTCTCGGTAGAGTTCATCGCGGTCTGCGTTGAAGCGTTCGATCACTTTGTTGAGTTGCGTGTCATCGAGGGGTGCGGAGTCCAGAAGCACGGACTCTCCACCCATCTCGGAGATATCCAGCTCTGACATCTTTAGCCGTCGGAGGTTCTCGTCGGTGCGTGGCAGGAGACAAACCCCGTTCTGGAGGTAGATCGCGCCCAATCCCTTGAGGCGTCGCCAAAGAGCAACCCTTCGAGCCGCGGGTTCGGTGGGAACCTTGTAGGTGAGCAAGATCCATTGACTCAAACCGTTTCTCCATTTTGTAACGGCCGTTACATCCAATTCGTTCCATAACGGATGGACCATGTGGCCGTCAACTGCCGTTTGGGTGCAATCTACTTGACTATATCCTCTCCAGGGGGATAGGAATTGAGCAATCTTACGGCGCCGGAATAATGGTGGCCGGATAATCGATTTCAATGAGGATTTCATGTTCACGACGATTAAGGACTGGCTTGGTTTCGGTGTGCACGACCATCACGGTGCCGGTCACAGCCATGGGTCTCATGGGCATTCCCACGGCGATGCCGGGGGGCACGGCCACACCCACGGGGTTGTCGATCCAAGCATCGCGACGTCGGAGCGGGGAATCTGGGCCATCAAATGGTCCTTCGTCATCCTGGCGATCACGGCAATCCTGCAGTTGATCGTTGTATTCGTATCCGGCTCGGTGGCCCTGCTGGCGGACACGATCCATAATGTCGGGGATGCGACCACGGCCATTCCGCTCTGGATTGCCTTCGTGTTGGTCCGGCGCCCGCCTACGGCCAGGTTCAACTACGGCCTCGGCCGCGTCGAGGACCTGGCTGGCATGCTGATTGTTCTCATCATTCTGTTCAGCGCGATCGTCGCCGGCTACGAGGCCATCAACCGTCTTATCCATCCGCAGCCGATCGCTCAGCTTGGCTGGGTGACTGCCGCAGGCATCGTCGGCTTCATGGGGAACGAGATCGTGGCGATCTTCCGCATCAAGGTCGGCCGCGAGATGAACAGCGCTGCCTTGATTGCCGATGGCTATCACGCGCGAACCGACGGGTTGACGAGCCTTGCCGTCGTGCTGGGCGCAATCGGCGTCTGGCTGGGCTTTCCGCTTGCCGATCCGATCATCGGCCTTCTCATCACCATCGCGATTTTCGGCATCGTCTGGCAGTCGGCTCGCGCAGTCATCACGCGAAGCCTTGATGGCGTTGAGCCCGGCATTACTGATGAGGTGCGACATGCGGCGGAACATGTGCCTGGCATCCAGAAGATCACTGACGTCAAGGCGCGCTGGCTCGGCCACAAGCTACACGTCGACGTGACGATTGCGGTGGAGCAGGAGAAATCGATCGCAGAGGCAAATGGCATCGCTCTTGCCCTCCGCGAAGAGCTGCATGTGCATCTTCCGCCGCTTGGCAGCGCAACGATCCAGTTCGACATGGCGGGTACTTCGGCCGTGATCGCAAGTCATGCTGGCCATGGGCATCATCATGCTCCGGATCCCTTTGCCGTCAGCTCTTCGCTGGCGACCGGGCTTCTCGAGATTATCGACACTCCCGATGGCGAACGGATGCGGCTGTCGATCGCCAGCCACGCACATGGCCTGCAAGCCGTCGTCAACATACAGCGACCGGGTGGTATCGTAGAGACGTTGACGCTGTCGCCGTCTCCGAAGGACCATCATGCGATGCTGAGCGCGCAGACCCCGGACGAGCCGCATGAGTTCGATGCCGAGCTCGTGCTCACAGCAGGGGACGAAGTCGAAGTTCTGCCGTTCCGGATGGAGGAGCCAGAGGGCCATCATCATTAACCTCACGCGACTTGGTCCGGCGACCCCTTGTCCCCTCAGTCAAGTGCGCTGTCGTCGGCTACGTCTGCGCCATTGGCACTACGCTGGCAAACCAGCAACCACTGAACGCGTGCATGACGCGTTCGCGCTTTCAATGGTTGTGCTTCCGCTGCAATGCCGCCAGCGTTGACAGTGATCCCCTCTAGGAGGATACAGACAGTCATGACAGAGCACACACATGCCACCCATCCCGAAATCGTCAAGCGGCTCAAGCGAGCTCACGGGCATCTGAGGAGCGTCATTGCCATGATCGAGGACGGCAAGCCATGTCTCGATATCGCTCAGCAGCTATCGGCGGTCGAGAAGGCGATCATCAACGCCAAGAGAACCCTCATCCAGGACCATCTCGATCATTGCCTCGAGGAAACAGTCGGAGCTCTCCCGCGCGACAAGCGGCAGTCCATCGATGGGTTCAAAGCGATTACGAAGTACCTCTGACGGTAAGGCCGAGCTGCTTGCCTAGCCGTGTAGATCTGGCTTGGCCGCCACCGCACGCTAGAGCTTTTCCGCTTTTCTTCGAATCGCGAAAACGCCCTATCTTCGTGTTTCCTTGCGCATTCCGGACGGAAAACCGCTGCGCACTTTTCCTGGAAATGCTCTAGGAGCGTGATCAGGATGGGTCGACTCTAGCGCGCTCAAGTCGGTGTTGCGCACGGTTGTCGATTGCCCGCTCTGCCGAGAGGTATGATCCGCACGGTCGTCTGTATCAGATGGCTTTCGGGCTCATCTGATACTTAGACTGGCGGCGGCTCCGTCACCCGCGCGGATCGACGCAAGGCGCCGGGTCGGATGGCGAAGTGGCGTTGGAGCGCCCGGCTCAGCGCCGCCTCGGATTGATAGCCGACATCTGCAGCGATCTCGCCCAATGCATCGGCCGTGTGCGTAATGCGGTTCCGCGCGATTGAAAGTCGCACTTCCGTCAGGAACGCCAGGGGCGGCATGCCGCATATGCGCCGAAAGGCGCGCACCAGTGTCGCGCGCGAAACCGCAGCGATGGCAGCCAGTTCGTCCAGGCTCCACTCCCGAGCGGGATCGCCCAGCATAGCAAGGGCGGCTTTTGCCGTCTCGCGGTGGCCGAGCAGCGCCAGGAGCCCGTCCGCCGGCGGCTCCGCTTCCAGATGCACCCGCAACAGCATGACGAACAGTGCGCTGGCCAGGTCGCGCGCGATAGCGGCCGCGCCTGCGCGGTCGGCGTCCAATTCGTCACGGATGGTCTCCACCAGCCTGCTGCAAGCTTGCTGCCCGCTGAGCCGAAGGACGATGGTATGCGGCAGCAGGCGCAGCAGCAGATCGTCCGTGGCGCTTTCGAGGTATAGCCGGCCGCAGATCAGTTCGGTCTCGAACTCCGCCCCTTCTGTCTCCTTGACGCGGATGGCGTTCTTTTGGGTGGTCCCGATGATCTGCTGAGGGCTGCGCCCGTCGCCGCCACGAGCGACATGCGCGTCACCATGGGGCAGCAGCAGTACGTCGCCCGCCTCCAGGCGAACCGTCGGTTGTCCCTTGCGCTCTACGGAGCACGCACCCTTCGTGAGGATATGGAATGCTGCCCAGCCTTTTGCTTCGGACTGATGTGGTGAGCTCCAGTCACCGCCGAAGCGGCAGAAGTCTTGCAATTCGGGCCGCACCCTGAGCATGGGCGCAAGCAGGCTCAGTACGTCACGGTGTGGGCTCATGGGCGCTCCAGATCTTTTTGATCCGTTCGGTCATATCGTTGCGCCTGGCGGATATCAACATTGGAGCAGGTCGGACGCATTATCTCCTCACCAACAAAGGAGGCCTAAAATGCATATGATGGATTGGAACGCCTATCGAAATCAAGTTCTCGCCGGGGTCGGCGATGTGGCAAAACTCTCGCCGGATACGGTGAAGGGCTACGCTCAGTTGAGCAATGCCAACGCCAAGGACGGCCATTTCGACGCGAAGATGCGAGAACTGATTGCTCTCGCCGTCGCCGTCACGCTGCGCTGTGACGGCTGTATCACGGTCCACACTGCCGCGGCCAAGAAGGCTGGCGCCACCGCGAGCGAGATCGCCGAAGCGCTCGGTATCGCAATAAGCGTCAACGCCGGCGCCGCGCTGGTCTACACGACCCGGACGCTCGACGCTTTCGCCGCCGCTGCAGAGCAGGGCTGAACAGGGCTTTTCGGGGTTCGAAGGGGTGCGGCGCCTGTGGCGGCGCATCCCGTTTCCATGCCGGTGACCTACGTGAGGCTCCCTCAGATGCCAAGCGTGTTGAGCCAGTCGCCAAATGTCGCTGTTTCCATCATCCGCGGCAGATGTTCGGCCTTGCATTCCCCCGTGTGCCTGCGGACCTCACTTGGGCTGTAGCCGAATTCATGTGTGAAGGCTCGGCTGAAATTGGCCGCCGATTCAAAGCCAAGCTCCTTTGCAATGTCGGCTATTCGTTGACCGTTATCCAGGTCTGCAAGTGCGGAACGTGCTGCCAGAAGTCGTTTTCTGCGGACATAGTTCAAGACGCCGCCTGATGCCTGGAACAGTTCATAAAGTCTGGTGCGTGAGATCGCCAGTTCACGGCTCAATGCTTCAGGGGTTAGATCTGCCGATCCAAGATTGTTCTGGATGTAGCGGCGAGCTTTGGCCATCAGTCCGATTTCGGAGCTGTGGTCGCTGATCATGCGACTGTGCACGAGCGGTGCGACGCTACTGAAAATCATCTCCTGAAGCTGGTTGCGCACGCCGTGCAGATCATCTCTCGTCATGCGGCTGAGGTTCGCTTCGAGAAAAGCGATATAGTTCGCCAGCAGCTCGACGCGTGCGCCTCCCAAAATAACGTTGTTGCTTGAGCCGGGCAGTCCACCGTGATCGGCAAAGAGATCGGAGGGCAGAATGAGTGTGACTGACTGCGCGCTTAAGGTGCGACCATAAAACGGGCAGCCAAGCGCACGGATCTCCATCATGCCCGGCTCGTTTTCGACAACAGTCCCATTGACGCTGGTCCACGTCTTTCCAGTGCGCAAGAACGTGATCTGCCAATGATCTATGGCGCTGAAACGGACTTTGTGCGGCGAGCGCTCATAGCTGAAAGCCGGCGTCTCCTGCTGGATAAAAAGCGCTCCTTCCAGATTCCAGACGGTCTGATCTGCTGCAAAGCAATCGGCAGCTCGGGAACTTTCTGGAAGATAGGTATCTATCAGCGGCGCCATACGCTCTTGCCAGGCGGAGAATTGGTAACCGGGGATTGCATCTGAGGTGGAGAATGGCAAGGAGTCCAGCTTTGGCATGTCTATGAGAGTATTACAGAGCGGAGCTTGCGAACTGCGAGGCCACCGACGTCTCTCCACAAAGGTTGATTGCCCGGAGGAAACCTCGGTTTTATTCCACATCATTATGGTGGCCTTTCGATAGTGCAGGGTAAGTTGGCTGATCGCTTTCGCTGTGCGCTCGCTGCAGGCGAACAAATGTCCGACTTCCACACTGCCGAGCATTTGAGGCGAAAAACGCATCTCGCGCGGATAAAGCTGGCATCAAATGGCTTCCTCGCCGTCGAAGTGTCGCAAAACAGCCCGAATTTGAGTCCATCCGACCGGCCGGAGGCCGGCGGATAGACGTAAAGGAAGCCACGGCATCATATGTTGTGAAAAGAATTCCGGCTTGCGGTGCGTATTGGTAGGCAAACCGAAAGAAGGCTGTGGATGCCTGATCGAAGGCACTGTGCAGCCGTCTAATATCGCGCCAAACTAATATTGCAGTGGGAAGCATCCTCGTGGATCCCAACCTAAAGCCTGAATGGGAAAAATTAGACGATTTCTTTAATATTTTCAAGATATTTAAAGAAGTCGTTTAAATATTTTCCGGCAAAATGGACGAAACGAAACCGAAAAGGAGAGTAAACTTATGGGTTTGAACCAAGATTTTCGCAATCTAAATCTTTATAATCGTAAAATTGGAATTCTTATATCGTCAATGCTTTCGATTGCATCTTTGGTGTCAGCGCCTTTGAATGCAAACGCTGCCGAAAGTTCACATGTGAAGAGTAAGACTGTTCAGTTGTATATGAAGAAGTATGAGAAGAACAATGTTGTCTTCTATAGCGGAAGATCTCTTTCCAGAACGACTTCTGTCTCTTCCGAAGATTACTTCAAAGGATCACCCTACATTTGCACGCCAAGCGGGTTTGGAAGAACCTCGCATTGCCACAATCGTAGCGGGTTTTAACATGCCTGCAACAATCCCAAGAGTTGCTGTCAATAAAGAATAGGGGCATTGCTCGGATGACGGTTCGACTGAACAAGTGGAACGTAGGCCGCTCCGCCATCCTCGTATATGCCCCTATATAAGCATTCCACTTCAACCGGGTAGATGTTTGTGGACATAATCGCCCAGTCGAAGTTTCAGAATCTCGTCATCATGTTTCGTCGGATTATGACGGAATACATACCATTTTCCGCCTGATGCTCGTTTCTGATAGATGATCCCAGCTCTCTTGCGATGCAGGAAGCAGGAAACATTAGGTGCAGCGCTCTTCTTGCTATACCAGATGGCGCTCATGCAGAGCCTGCCGCGATCGGCCGCATACCAGGTACCTTTTGCGTAAGATCTTTGGCCATGCGAGTGCGACCAAGCGGCAAAGCGGCTATGATGGCGCGAGAAATAGCCCGCCCCATCCTTCCATATCCACGAACGCCCCGAGTAGATTTTTCTCAACTCCGTAGCGCTCATTGGTTCAGCCCGATGGGCCGAGCGTAAGGTCATTTTGTCGATTTGATGCTGGGTTGCCGCGTTCGCGGTGCCGACCAACGCGAGCACCGAGAACAGGGCACCCATGACGACGAAGCGCAACGAAGACATGTCTTTCTCCTCAACCTTTCAACATGACCGTTAGTTCAGCAGGGCACTGGCAACACGCCAGTCCGGCCGGCCCAGGCCATACGGCCAAGGATAGACCTCGCGGTCGTTGAAGTAGACGACTGCCGTCAGGTCGGGGAATTCGGAATGCGGCTTGTTGGCTTCCTCGGCCCATGCGTGAACATAGGCTTCATTTCCCTGGTAGCCGAGTTCCGCGATTACGATGGGTTTCTTGAAGCGCTTGACGCGGTCATAGCCGGGCTTGGTTGCGTCCACGAAATTCGAATCGTGCCCAAGAGTTCGCTGATCGAATGGCTGGTAGCCGAAGACTGACAACCCGACGACGTCGACAAATGAATCTCCGGGATAGTAGGCTTCAAGCCCTTCCTTCCCCATCGGCGACCACATGTATTTTGCCGTGGGCAAGCTCTTGCGACATACGGTGACGGCATGCCTATAAGCCTTCACATAGTCCTCAGGCGTCCAGTAGGCCCATGTGAACTGCCCGTTTTTCTCGTCCATTTCGTGAGCCCAGCGAATGGTGACGGGCTTGTTAAGTTTGGACACCGCCGTGCAGATCGCCGACATGTTGGAATCGTAGTGCCCCGCCATAATCCCATTGAAGAGATCGGTTGGCGTGACGCGCCAATCGCGCGCCCATGACCACGGCTCGATCGTGATCAGCAGTGAGCGCCCCCGCTTGTTTGCGTAGTCATTCGCTACGCTCAGGGTTGATAGATCGACATCTTCCCAGGGCAGGAAGAGGTGCTCGATCTTGGGATTGGGGTCATTGGAAAAGTCGCCGTTTGGGTCGTAGGCGCCGCCCGGCAGCGATTGCGGTGTGATGATCGGCCTCTTGTCGTTGAAGAGAGGCCGGGTCTCGGTCTTCATGTCTGAGCCATTGTTGGCGGCGTACACGCCTCCGCAGAGGACGCCAGTCGCAAGCAACGCCGTCGTTAGTTTTGATAGGGTTTTCATCGGATTGCCTCCTTCCTTCATTCGGCCTTATGCACAGTCAAAACCGAGGCTTTCATAGCCTCCAGCCGCTGTGAGACTAGGTCGTCGGCGATCAACTTCGCCGCTTCATCCGTGTCTTTGGTCACGGGATGGCGAAACACGAACCATGTCCCGCCAGTCTCTCGTTTCTGATAGATCGTTCCACCCAAGATGCGATGCTCGAAGCAGGTTTGGGCCGGGAACTGGCCGTTTGCGGCGTGCCAGGTTGCATCGAGACATAGACGACCCGTATCGGTCACGGCCCAGCGCCCCTCGGCCCAGGATTGCCCGCCGCTTCCGTCGACCCAGGCGGAAAACCGCCGGTCGATATTCTGCATTCGCCCTGCGCCGTCGGCCCAACGCCAGGTCTTGTCACGATAGAGCGTGTAAAGTTCGACTGCCGTCATGGGCCTTGCCCCGTTGGGCACCTTGTTGGCCGTGCCCGCGGTTGCCGCATTGCTCCCCGTTGCAAGTCCAAGAACAATCGCGAATGCCAGCGATGTTACCGGGGCAGTGGAGATCTTCTTCTTCGATGGCTTCATGTCATTTCTCCCGTATTGTGGTTGGGATGAGCTTGTCGCCGCTGTCGCCATAGCCCGCTGTCGGTGTCGTTGTTTGGATGTTCCCCTCAAGCTGCCATGCCTGCTTGCTGACTTGTCATTGGCTGGGACACGAAGGCCGATTTGCCTGGCGGCTTCATAGTCCTTCACGCCGGCGACGCGGCTACTCGGTTCGGCGAAGTCCGTGCCGCGGTCCAAGCCCATATATTCGGTTCCAGTAACTGCTATTTTCATTTGCGTTCCCGCCAATAGCGTCCTTCCCGTCATGAACCTCAGTTATCCGTATCCTTCACGAACCAGTTCAGATTGAGCACCATCCTGTGCAGTCCACGACCGCCGCTCCCGGCTCCGGCCACAGAAAAGCGCTCCTCGAACAGCACGTATCCATCTCTATTCCAGGCCAGTGATTGAATTCCGTCGTGGCCGCGCTCGACGATGCCGGCAAAAGGCAGGGCCATCAGGGCAAGCAGGCCGCTGGCGAGCGCCGGGCGATAAAAGCGCACGTTATCGCTGACCGAGTTTTCGCGAGCGTGTTTAATGATGATGACCAGCAGCAACAGCGTGTAGATGGCAGCATTCATCGTTGCGAAAACATAGAAGCCGCCAGCCTCACTTGCATTGTTGACCAACAGCACCGGCACCATGGAGACCAACGAAAGCACGGCATAGGGTGCCAGAACGCGAAACGGTATCGGATCCACGTCGGACGTTCCCTTTGGGGTGACGCGGAAATCTACGAAGGATCCGGTTGCCCAATCGCGAATGGCTGCCAGACCGCCCACAAGAGCCCAAGGCCAGCGGGCAAACAGGAACAATGTCATCTCCCAGCTCAAGATCTTGGCATCGAACGGTCTGAATGTACGAGTGCTGCGCCAGCGATAGGCAAACAGGATCAACAATACAGACTGCGGCAGAAAGTGAACCAGGAAATCAGGGTAAGAGACATCAACGAAAGTCTTGCCTCTGGTCAGCGCAATCATAGGCAGGATGAACATCAACGCCATAAAGAGTGAGAAGAGGGAATACCACAGCTGAGAAAACAGAAACTGGATCCTCAGACGCATCGGTAGCCGCGGGAGCAAAGTCGGAGAATACTGCAGCAAGACCATCATCAGGCTGCGCGACCATTGAAACTCCTGCGTGATGAGATCGGAAAAGGTGCGCGGACCATCGCCGTGAGCAATGGCGTCGAGCGCATGAACGCCACGCCAGCCGTGTGCATTCATCATAAGCGTGGTGGAGTGATCCTCCGCCAGTTCGGGGCCAAGCCCGCCAATGCTGCGCAGGGCTGTGGTGCGAACGGCATAGTGCGAGCCGATGCAAAGCGGCGAGAGCCCGCTGTTGAAGCCCGCCTGAAGCGATCCATGCATGCTGGCTTCCGCATAAAGGCGGCCGCGGGCGGACCAGCTCGTGCTGGCATTCTGGTCGCAGATGCTCGGTGCAGATACATAGCCAACTGCCGGATCGGCAAAGGGGCGAAGCATCTGGAAAAGATATCCTTGCTCGGGAACGTGATCGGCATCGAGTTGTACGACGAAGTCATAGCCTTCGTAGCCGTAGTGATCGTAGAAGAAAGCAAGGTTACCTTCCTTGCAGCGGGTGCGCCGCGGCCAGGTCTGGCGGTGATAGTCTTCGCGTCCCTTGCGGGTGGAAACCTGGACGCCATGTTTGCGGCACCAGTCGAGCGTCGAGGGTGACGGATCCTCATCCGCAAGCCAGGTATCGTGCGGCACATCTTGCTCAAGCATGGCACACAATGTGCGGGCGACCACCGCAAAAGGCTCGGATGGCGCTTTCGTGACAACCATGGCGACGCGGCTGCCGGCGGGCAGCCGCAAGCGCCCGTTCGGTTTTTGAGCGCGAAAGAAGACGATGATGAAATAGGCCGGAATGATCGTCACCCAAGCGAGCACCAGGGTCAACAAGACCGACCCTACAGGGTCGACATGGTGGGCGGGTGTAAACCACCAGCTCCAGAAATAGACGAGTGCGGCAAGCCACAGCGTGGCGCAAACGGCATATTCCGCGCGCTTGCGACCCTGCAGGATCGGCGTCATCAACGCCTCGTCTTTCATCACCTGAGCTCGTGTCCGGATCGATGTCATCCCCGCACCTCCAGCCCGAAGAAGGGAGCTGCGGTCCGGATGATCGTTTCGATGTCCGAATGAACAGCGCGGAAGCCGAGTTTTTCAGCAGCGAGGTCAGACGCTGCATAGAGGGTAGGGGGATCGCCGGGACGACGCATGCGCATGGCGACGGGGACCTCACGACCGCAAACGCGCTCGATCGCGCTCACAATCTCCTTGATCGACGTGCCGCGCCCGGTTCCCAGATTGACGGCAAGATTTTCGCCACCTGCCAGCAGATATTCGACCGCCAGCACATGCGCCCTGGCAAGGTCCGTTACATGGATATAGTCACGGACGCATGTGCCGTCCGGCGTGTCGTAATCGCTGCCATAGACATCCAAAGTCTCGATCGCGCCGCCGGTTGCCAGCAAGGCGCGAGGAATGAGATGCGTTTCCGGATCATGCCATTCGCCAAGCTCCTGTTCCGGATCGGCGCCCGAGGCATTGAAGTAACGCAAAGCCACATAATGCAGTCCATAGGCGGCCGAATAATCGGCAAGCATATGTTCTGCAATCAGCTTCGTCCTGCCATAGGGATTGATCGGCTGCGGCGTTTCGCTTTCGCGGATCGGCAGGCGGGTCGGAATTCCGTAGATCGCGCAGCTTGATGAGAAGATCAGCTTGTCCGTTCCGACGCTGCGGGATGCTTCCAATACCGATAGCGTGCCGCCGACATTGTTGGCGTAGTATTTTGCGGGATTCTCTACGGATTCCCCGACATAGGCAGAGGCGGCAAAATGGATAATCGCCGCGGGTCTGTGACTTTCAATCACGTCGGCAAGACGCCGCGTGTCGAGAATATCCCCTTCCACGAAGGGTCCCCAGCGCACCGATGTCCGGTGTCCAGTCGACAGGTTGTCGTAGACGAGCGGCTCGAAGCCCTGCTTATGGAGGAGCTTCGCAGTGTGGCTGCCGATGAAACCGGCGCCACCCACGACGAGTATTTTTTGCCTGGTCATCACACAACCTCGAGGAGCTCGCTGCTGGGACGAACCAGTTGACGCTCAAAATAGGCAATGGTGGATTTCAGGCCCTCTGCCAGGGAGACCGACGGCTCCCATCCCAATTCCCGCTTTGCGCTCGAAATATCGGGCCGGCGTTGGCGCGGATCGTCGATCGGCAGGGGCTTCTGGACGATCTTCGACGAGGATCCGGTCATGGCGATGATCTGCTCGGCAAGGTCGCGCACAGTGAACTCGCCTGGATTGCCAAGATTGACGGGCGTATGGATAGTCGTCTGATTGCCCATCAGTCGGATGAAGCCTTCGATCAGATCGGTGACGTAGCAGAACGAGCGCGTCTGCGATCCGTCGCCGTAGACCGTAATGTCTTCGCCCTTGAGCGCCTGAACGATGAAATTGGAAATGACGCGGCCATCGTCGGGGCGCATGCGCGGTCCATAGGTATTGAAGATGCGCGCAATCCTGATATCGACGCCATGTTGGACATGAAAGTCGCGGAACAGCGTTTCGGCGGAGCGCTTGCCTTCATCGTAGCAGGAGCGGGGACCGAAGGAATTGACGTTGCCCCAATAATTCTCCGGCTGCGGGTGCACCTGTGGATCTCCATAGATCTCCGAGGTCGAAGCCTGGAAAATGCGCGCTTGATGAAGCGTGGCGAGCTCCAGCAGATTGAGCGATCCGAAAACGCATGTCTTCATCGTATGGATCGGATCTGCCTGATAATGCGGCGGTGAAGCCGGGCAAGCCAGATTGTAGATTTCGCTGACCGGCAGATCGAGCGATGCGATGATGTCGTGGCGGATAAAACTGAACGTATTGTAGCGCAGCAGATGCCTTAAATTATCCATCCGCCCGGTTGAGAAATTATCGACGCAAATGACTTCGTTACCATCTTGCAAAAGTCGATCGCAAAGATGTGACCCAAGAAATCCTGCGCCTCCTGCAACAAGAACCACACGTCTCTGTGTATTCTTCGGAGTTATGCTTGCGGATTTGAACGCGATGCCCATAAAACCCTCCCGGAAATCTAAACACACAGCCGAGCATGCAAGGAAAACAGAACTTCTGTCCTTGTATGAGGCGTCCACAAATTGGAATTATTTCTGCAACTTGGATTTCAGTTTACTAATATTTAACTATGCTGTCGTTATCAGGGAATTCGGACTCTTTACATTCTGTCCATTTTTGTATCTCGAATTTTGATTCGCTGAGCGTCAGAAAAATATAATGTAAATCTTTGTTTATACTGAATTCTTTGCGGTAAACTAAGGATGTATTCTTTAAGGTTTAAGTTTAATTTTACGTATTCTGGTTTTGAAGATAATATATCCCCGTCTGGTGGAAAAACGCGCGAGGCTAGGGAGAAGGCCGGAGACGACCGAGTTCACACAAACAGGTATGTCACGCTGTGTGGTGGCGTGCTTATCCACAGGTTTTGCGTGCGGATCGCCAATTTTGCCGCTTCGATCTCGATTTTATTGAAGCGCCTGAGCAAACGGGCATTCGAAAGCTCTGCGCAATTCTCAACGCAAAACTTTCTCCTGGTCCGATAATGAGCGGCCATTGCTAGGTTAGACGCAAATCCAAGTGTGGGTGAAGCTTCTTCAGGTTTGGCAGCGATTTCATCTGCCAGGGAATTTGCGATGAGCCGCATACGGTAAGGTGGACGTCCGGATTCTTGCGCGCCTCTATCGTCAGCTTGGCGAGCAGGTTAATACCCGAAGAGTTCAGAAACTGCAGACCGGTCAGATCGAAAGTTGCCTTCCCACTGCCTCCATGAAGGATCGTCCTGGCCAGATCATAGACCGGTGCATAGGCGTCGGGACCTGCAAGCCGCATCGTCCCATCAAAATACAAGGTGCTGCCTTCGGACCAGACGCGGAATGCTTCTTCTTTAATTTCCATGAAAGGGGCCTCTTGCGTGTTGACGACTATGAAATTGCCATGGTGGCATAGGTCTGTAGTTTAGTCCGCTTATGCAGACCATCCTCATCGAAACGCCAGGCCAATTGAACCTGATAGTCGCTCATCAAAGTCAACAGTCCTAACCCGGACGCATTGCCGCCTGCAAGAACGTTCGCCTCAATCTGTTGTATGAGGAGGTCGCTGGGATCGCCGCCCGTCACCTTCAGCAACAGCTGCTGGAAGCGGGCTGTCGCATCGTGGTCGATCAGGTTGGCAATCCGCATCTTGAAACTATGCGCCTCCGTCAGCGCTTCGATAACGATCTCGCCAGAAACACGGAACTTGATGGAGTTTTCAATGAGCTCGTTCGTCAGATAGCCGATATCGTGCCGCGCCATCTTGTACTGGCGCTCGGAAGAACGGAAGTCGAGCGCCATCGTCTCTGCTATAAAGTCCGATGTCATGGCCGAATGCCGCCATGCCAAATGAAGCGGCCCGTCGAATAGGCAGATCCGCAGGGCGTTGGCAGCGTCGAACGAAGCTAGATGTTGCATGCCAAATGTTGCAGTTTTCATCTCTCACCTATGTCGCATCACCACAAGAGTAATATCGTCATGGATCTTCTGCGTGCCGATGTAGGTCATCAGGTGGTCGAGTATGCCTTTGACCACTTCCTCGGCGCTCCCGCCATGCAGGCGGCGGGCGTCCTCCAAAAGCCTTTCGAAGCCGAACAGTTCGCCCTTTAAATTTTCCGCCTCGGTCACGCCGTCGGTATGCAGGACGATCATGTCGCCCTTTTCGAAGGCGATTTCCCGCGTAGCGATGAAGGAGGCTATATCGGGTTCGAGACCGACCGGAAAACCGAGATCCCCGGTTTCGATCCGCTCCACCCTGCCGTCCTTGCGAACGATGATCATGTCTTCGTGCTGGCCGGATATCGTCAGCCGCTTGCCGTCATAGTCGAGGAATGACAGGGTGAGGTGCTTGTCCGTTCGCGTGCGTTCGATGTTCTTGAAGATCGTACGGTTGAGATCCGCCAGGAATTTTGCGGGATCCATTTCGCCGGCTTCTTGCAGTGCGCGCGCGATCGACTGCACCATCAGCATCAGCACGCCGCTTTCAAGTCCGTGCCCGGTCACGTCGCCAATGCCGATCTTTAAATTGCTTCCATTTTGCAGAACATCGTAGTAGTCGCCTCCGACTTCGTCAGCCGGCCGCATATAGGCGGCAATTTCCATGTTCTTGTTTGCCGCAAGCTCCTTGGCGCGCGGCAGGACCATGAGCTGGATCTGACGGGCGACATTGAGTTCGGCAGCCAGCCGCAGATTTTCGCTCTTCAGTTGGCCGTTGAGGATTGAGATCTCCTCCTTGGCCGCCTCGATCTCCTGGGTCCGGTCAGAAACGAGCTTCTCGAGATTCTCGGTGTGGAAGCTGATGTCTTCGGCCATGCGGTTGAAGGCAATGCCAGCTTCACCGACCTCGTCCTGGGTCGAAATATCGACCCTGACGGAATAATCCTTGGCCTGTATGCGCTTGGCGGCGGTTGCCAACGCGCTGATGCCGCCGGTGACGCGCTTGGAAGCGGCAAAGACTGCCGCCGTGACGATCATCAGCGACACCAGAACCGCCATGATCTGATAGAGCAGGATGCGATTGGTCGCGCGTGATATCTCCTCCTTGGCGGCAATGAGCGAAGCGTAGATCTCGCGCTCGGGCACGACTATTCCAAGCGACATGACCTCGCGCTGTATAGGCCCTTCCACCCAGAGATTGGTGGGGCGCAACTGCTTGATGACCACGAGATAGGGGACAGCCTCTCCCTGTTCGGTAAGGGAGATGTGCTGGATGACGCCGTCTGCATCGAGCGGCAGCGTCGTGACGGCCTTCTGCAGGCTGTTGCGCAACGATCGGTCAAGGCCGGTGACCCCTTTTGCCGCCGCGTCGCTCGCAGCACGCAGGCCTAAGGTTTTTTCACCGATGGGATTGATAGCGACGACATTTCCATTCGACATGGTCAGGAAGCCGAAGCCGCTTTGGGCGACTTTCACGTTCTCGACGATTTCGGCCAGCTGGGTGAGAGTGATATCGGCACCGGCGGCGCCAGCGACGTGCTGCCGATCCGAGGTCCAGAGCGGATGGAAAAAGCTGACGATCAGCTTTCCGGTGATAGCATCGGTGTAGGGGGCTGTCTGGGTAATGTAATCGGCAACGGGGCGCGATGATGGGCTGGAGGCCCACTGCTGCCAGGATTCATAAAGACCCGGGAAGAAGAAGGTCCAGAAATCCGCGCTGTTGTGGCCAGGGTAGAGCTTGTCGAAGGTCTGCGCCTGCGTCGTATAGGGCGCCGTCCGGAAGATCGGACGCTCCCTCGGGCCGATATAGTACATCTGCAGCTTCGATGCGCCATTGTGCAGCAAGGACGGCGCAACCAGGTCCAGCACGGCGCTCCATTCGATGTCGGCCTGAACCTGGGGTAGGGGGCGGTGGTCCTTGTCCAGCAGATAGCCCCACACACTGATGACGGATGGTGTTCCGGGGGCGTTTTGCGCCCACTGGCCAACCGGGTCATAGGTCACCGTGACGGTGCCGGGAGAGGCCTTGTCCATCGCAGAACCAATAGCCCCACTTCTTGTGGGGTCGTCGATTTGCGCTTGCAATACGCCGGCGAGCGCCTTCACATCGGAGTGGACCTGATTGATGAGAAGGCCGACCTGGGTGGCCGTCGAGTTCACGTAGGAGCTGATGTAATCCTGGCTCGCCTTCTCAAGGCCTTGCCCGACTTCGGTCGTCGCGTTGCGCGACAGGCGCTGCACGTTCCAGAGAGCAAGGCCGCCGCTGACCATAAGATCGAAAAGAACGGCTCCTCCGACGACGATCAGAAACTTGGCGCGAAATGAGCGCAATCCGAGTCTTCGCTTGGCGCTTGTCGTTTCCGTCATAGCGGCTTCTGCCCCGATGTGGCCCAGATCGGCCAGCCGGCATAGCCTCTTGGGTGGAGCGCTGCGAAGATATGATCGGCAAAGCCCTGCTTGAACTTTTCTATGAACGCAGGTGAATCACCTCTTCTGACCGCCATTTCATCGGCGTAGACATTTTGCCATGCGGTGATGATATCGGCGAAATCCTGGGGATCGCCGTCAAGATTGGTGACCATAAAGCTTTCCATTCTCACGTCCGTGAATCCGGCATCCAGCAGCATGCGGCGACCCTTCGGGCCCATCTCGACATCCATATCGAAATGGGCAAACAGTTTGGCGACTTCGGTGTAGGTCCACTGGATGCTGTCGGCTCTTGGTTCTCCAAGGCAATGGGAATTCTTCTCATTGGTGATGTAGACCCTGCCGCCAGGCTTGCATATGCGATACAGCTCCCGCAGCAGGACATCGGGGCGGTCGAAGATCTGCAATGAATGCCTGCAGGTCACGAAATCGAATTGATCGCTCTCGAACAACATTTGGGATGCGTCGCCATAGGTGTATTCGATATCCCGGACATCGAAGTCCTCTGCCACCTTGCGAGCATATTCCAGGCTGGGTATCGAATGGTCGAGTGCGACGATCCGCGCCGGTTTGAAGCGCTTTCTCAACAGCATCGCAAAATCGCCGATGCCGCAGCAGATATCGGCGACCTGCATTCCCTCGCGAAGGCCATGGCGCGGCAACATCTCGCGCTCATGCCGCCACGTCATTTTTGTCTGCGTCCTGAGGATCGGTATGAAGCTTTGGTTCTCAACGAATGTCTGGCCGGGATAAAAGGCGGAATCGTAGATGTCGACGACGATGTTGGGCGAAAGGTCGCTCAAATGGCGAAACAGGCGCGACGCCCAGGCAACGACACTGGAAGCGATGACCGTCAGCTTGAGATCCGGCCTGGATCGGGTCGCGTCGAGCAGCACATGCGTCAAGGCACGGAATGCCGTGTTGTTCATATGAGTGACGCGCTTCAGATTAATATAGCAGACGCCGTTTACTGTTTCGATGCCGTTGCGCAGCAAGGCGAGATCATCCGCAAGCTCGGCAACCGAATGCGGCCTAAGGACGCCCGATAGCGAGAACTCCTGATTGTTGGCATCGAATTGCGCCGTGAAGCGGTCAGACGAATGGTTGCTCAATTGAGGAGCCTTTCGAGTGCTAGATCCACCACAAAGGTCAACATCCCAGCATCCTGTTCAGACAGCTTGATGTTGGCATCGTAATTGATCGCAAGGCCAAGAAGGATTGCATGCTCGGCGCGCACGGCGTCATTGGTGATGACATCTAGATAGTTTGCGAGCGCCTGGCCGCTTCCTATGCGCTCAACGATCGCCTCGTAAAAGCTGCGCTGCTCAGCCGAGCAGGGGAGGGTCAATTCGATCCGCTCGGTTGAACCATTTCGATGGAAGCGGCAGGTAAGGGCGCCGGTGGATTCCTTGGTATGGAAGGACAACTCGAAGAGTTCGTTCAAGGCAGCCGAAAGCAGATTGGCATGGCGGATGGGATCGTGACGATCGTGGCTGACCATGCGGGCCACATAGGCGGCGCATTGGTCGCAACGCAACCAGTCCGCCCCCAGGGTCGCCATTTCCATCTCCATCTCCAGCAATGGTTCGAAAGCAGCATCCGCTTGCAATTCCATAGTATCCACGTGAGAAACTCCTGAATGAAATGGGTTTCAGAAATTTACGGTTCGGCGCGAAGCTCATCGAAGGTGGTAGGCGGCTGACTGCGGGTGGCCTGCCCGATGAAGGCATCAAGCCTGTCGGCGCTGAGCGGGGGACTGATGCAATAGCCCTGCAATCGATCGCAGCCTTCCTTGTGGAGCCAGGTGGCCTGTTGCTGTGTCTCGACACCCTCTGCGGTCACCCGCATATCCAGACCGTGCGCAAGACCGATCACGGAGCGTACGATGGTTTGGCTCTTGGTGTCCTGCATGAGATCCCTGATGAAGTACCGGTCGATTTTGATCGTATCGAAGGGAAAATTCTTGAGGTAGCTGAGCGAGGAATATTCAGTACCGAAGTCGTCGAGCGAAATCTGTATCCCGAGCACGTTAAGCGTGTTCAGCGTATCCAGATTGTTGATGGTCCGCTCCAGCAACACGCCTTCGGTGATCTCCAGCTCCAGGCGCTCGGCAGGAAATCCAACGATGTCGAGTGTTTGCGAGATGCGATCGGTAAGGCCAGGCGTCAGGAACTCGGCCGGCGAAAGGTTGACCGCAAGGCTGTAGTGCGGTGGCCATGCAAGAGCTTCGCGGCAGGCCTCCTCCAGCATCCACTGGCCGATTTCGCGCATGAGACCATCGGCTTCGGCCATGGGAATGAAAGCTGCCGGCGGAATGGTTCCCAAGGTGGGATGCCGCCAGCGTAGCAGCGCCTCAAAGCCCACCACCGTGGATGGAGGTTCTACCAACGGCTGATATTCGATGAAGAATTCATCCCGCTGGAGTGCCACGCGCAAGCTGCGCCGCAGCAATTCCCTCTGCTCGACCACGATCAGCATGCCCGGATCGAAGGTGCGCGCCCGTCGACGTCCCTCCTTCTTTGCCGCATAAAGCGCAACGTCGGCAGCTTTCATAAGCTGCTCGCTTTCGTTACCGTCGCGTGGTGCAATTGCGATCCCGACGCTAACGCCGACGAAGAGGGAGATGCCGCTGACGGTGAAAGGCTTCTTGAACTCCGTAACCAGCGTTTCCGCCAGCCTTTCTGCTTCGAAGGCCTGCTGCGGCCCGGCCTGGATGATCGCGAACTCATCCCCGGCCAGCCGGTAGACGGTCCCGTCCCGACCCAGCGTTTCCCTGATCCTTTCGGCGGCGAGTTTCAGCACGATATCGCCGGCACCATGTCCAAGAGTGTCGTTGACGGGTTTGAAGTCATCAAGATCGAGCTGCATGAGCACAGGCCCGATCCTGCCGCTCGCCGGAAGCAGTTGCGCCAGTTCCGCGCTGAACTGGCGACGATTGGGCAATCCAGTCAGGGCATCATGTGTCGCCTGATGAATGAGCCGGGCTTTTTCATTGTCGTCGGATGACAGGCTCCCGTCGGCACTTGCGCGGTTGGTTTCGATAATCAGCAGCCCCGTCCGGATATAAGAGACAAGGAAATTGCACTTTCCCTGCTTCGGAACATCGATCTGGATCGTGCGGGGCTCGCCGGTATCGATTACCTGCCGGATGAGCGCGGCAAGCGCCGGCTTGGCAAGCGCCGGATAGGCTTCCCACAATGTCACCCGTTTCCGAGAGGCAAGGCCGATATGCTCCTTAAACTTCTTGGAAGAATCGAGCAGTCTCAGGTCGAGGTCCCAAAGTGAGATCATCGCCTCTAAACCGTTGTCAGATTCGGATTCTCCTGGAACTTGCTGCGACCGATCCACTCGGTTCTCCGGCATATGGCCTCGTCCTCCCGTGCCCGCCACACAAAGTCTGACCGCCATCCAGTTTGAGCTGGCCTATTCGCATCGGAGATTGCGCATCAGCAATCGCATCAAGCGTGTAGGCGCAGTTCGTAACTTACCAGAACATGGCAACTGCTTTAAGCGAATATATTACGAGACGTTTATTTAGCAATGATTGCTAGGGTGTATGCTGATTAAAAGGATGGTCGGCGCCATCGTCCTGCTCCATTCTCGAGCAGAAATGGTTGCGTCATCTTTATTGGTATCGCATAGATTGTAGTGTTTCGTCGGCCGAGGCGGCCGTGACGTAAAGTCCCTGCCGGACGAAAGGGCAGGCTTTCCGATTCGTTGCCATTGAGTGGCAAAATGCGGCCATCTTCGGATGGCGCCATGTGATTCGGAAAGATTAGGCCTGCCTTGGTGCTCGGCCGCGAATTTCAAAGCAGGAAGCGGTGGTTTCCAGGAGACGAACGGATTGAGCTTGCAGCTACAGGAGCTGCCGGAAGCGACGTAGGTGACCGGATAGACCAGGTTCGCTACGTCGCCCGGCGTGGGCTTGGCTTGCAAGACGCGCAAAAGTCCAGCTTCAGGCGCTACGCACCTTGAGTTGCCTCGATTTCTCGCGACCGCCGATCAGCACCAGTGCGAGCCCCGTGGCCGCCAGAAGACCACCAGCGATCGCAACTGCGGCGTAGCCGAGCCCCATGCTGATGACACCTGCCCCAACGGCGGCGCCGAGCGCGTTGCCGAGATTGAAGGCGCCGACGTTGATCGAGGATGCCAAGCCCGGTGCTTCCGATGCGGCTTCCATCACCCGCATCTGCACGGGCGGAACGATGGCGAAGGCGGCAGCGCCCCAGATCAGAAGACCGATCGCTGCTCCCGTATGGCTGGGGAAAACCAGCGGCAGGACAAGCATGATTGCCGCAAGCGCGCCGAGGAATATCTTCGTGGCACCGTCGAGCGACCAGTCGGCCAATCGTCCTCCGAGCCAGTTGCCGATCGTGAAGCCTACGCCGATGAGGGCAAGCCCGAAGGTCACGAACTTGTTGGACGCGCCGGTGAGCGTCTCGAGGGTAGGGGCGACATAGGTATAGAGTGTGAACATGGCGCCCGCGCCCATCACGGTCGTTGCCATGGAAAGCAGCACGGCGGGTCGAGTGAGCACGCCGAGTTCGCGACGCACGTCCGGCATAGCACCGCGCTCACCCTTCGGAAGGGCGGCCCATAGTGCGGCGATTGCGGCGATACCGATCAATGCCGTTCCGGCAAAAGCCATGCGCCAGCCGATCTGCTGGCCGATCCAGGTCGCAGCCGGCACGCCGCCAATATTGGCGATCGTCAGGCCCATGAACATGGCGGCGACCGCGCTTGCCTGCCTTTCCTTTGGTACGACGCTCGCTGCCACCACGGCGCCGAGGCCGAAGAAGGCCCCGTGGTTGAGGCTCGTGACCAGCCGAGCGGCGATGAGCGTGAAGTAGCCCGGTGCCATGGCCGACATCAGGTTGCCGATGGTGAAGATGCCCATCAACAGCATCAGCGCAGTGCGCTTGCCGAAGCGGCTGAAGGCGAGCGTCATGATCGGCGCCCCGACCATGACGCCGATGGCGTAGGCGCTGATGAGAAGACCGGCCGTCGGGATCGATACGTCGACCCCTTGGGCAATGACGGGCAAAAGCCCCATCGGCGAGAATTCGGTCGTGCCGATGCCGAAGGCGCCGATTGCAAGAGCGAGAAGTGCCCAACGGGCAGACGAGGATGTTTCGGCCGTCGCTGCGGCCGTTGTGATATTGACGTTCATGGTGATTGTTCCTTAAGCGTCCCAGGCCGGAGCGAGGCCGGGAGGGCTGACGATGCGCCCGTCGGGGCGTGCAAGCCCTGCGACGGCAGCCATATCGGTTTCATCAAGTGTGAAGTCGAAGATCGCGATGTTTTCGGCCACGCGTGCGGGGTTTGCCGTCTTGGAAAGAGCGACGAAACCCTGCTGCACCAGCCAGCGTAAGCCGACCTGGGCAGCGCTCTTGCCGTATTTGGCGCCGATGCGCTGTAGCACGGCATCCTTCGGCACGGCGCCGTCGGCCATGCCGTAATAGGCGGTGATAGCAAGACCACTATTCTTGGCAGCTGCGACCAGCGCCTTCTGAGGCAGATAGGGATGCAGTTCGACCTGGTTGGTCACGATCGGCGCCTTGGAGCGCTCGATGGATTCCCGCATCTGAGCGATGTTCTGGTTGGAGACGCCGACGAACTTGGTCCTGCCGGCGGCCAGTACGGCATCCAGCATGTCGATCTGCGCGGCGACCGGAACCTTGTCAGCAGGCCAATGCAGGAGAAGAAGGTCGACCTGGTCGACTTTCAGCTTGTCGAGGCTTTCGTCGACCGATGCCGAAAATTTGCTGGGGCTGTAGTTGTCGACCCAGACCTTGGTGGTCAGGAACAGATCTTCACGGCGGGCGCCGGCGCGGCTCAATGCCCGGCCGAGCGCGGCTTCGTTCTGATAGATCTGTGCGGTGTCGAAATGGCGGAAGCCGGCTTCGAGGGTCGCCGGAATAACGCGCTCCACTTCCTCGTCCGACATGCGGAACACGCCGAAGCCGAGGGCGGGGATCACCGCGCCATGAGCGGTAACGGTTTGCATTGAAATCTCCAATGAAAGAACACAAGGGGTAAAACACCTTCAAGTGGCGGCTTTTCCTTGGGTTCGGTTATGGTTTGATCGGCATTGGCGCCGATCGGCTAACTCTCTTCCTTCCGCTGGACAGCGTGTTGCCGTCCTGCGGTTCTCGAACCAATCTCCAATACGTGACCTAATGCGTTAGCTTCGGTCACAGAGTGACGTTCGGCTCCCGGCTTCCCATTCTCCTTGATGAGCGCAGCCCAGTCC